>DATLUM010000138.1 GCA_035533095.1 Acidimicrobiales bacterium
AACGAATCCGACGCTAAGGCCGGCCAGCGTTGACGGCGGAGGTATCGTGAGGGCCATTGGGGAACCTCCCTGGTTAGTGAACGCATTCGCTTGATGCGCTACCAGGGTCCGGAGCAACGCCCCCGGGAGAGTGCCGAAGCCGATGGCAAGGTCCAACACGGTACGGGAATGCATCCCGTGTCAACTCCAGACGATACACCTCCCTTGCGTCATTCGCCACCCACGCACACGGGCAGCTGTCGACTAACAAGAGATCCCGATGACCCACTCCCAAGCAGCGGGTGACCCGGTGGCCAGGCGGCCCTTCTCGACGGCGGCGCGCTTGATCGGGGGCTTGGCGGTCGGTGCTGTCACGGGTCTGATCGCAGCTTTTTGGGCCCCATGGCAGGCCGTGCCCCTGTTGGTTTGGGTAGCGGCATCGCTGACATGGGTGGCGTCGGTGTGGATAAGCATTACACCGATGGACGCTGTGTCCACGAGCCTGAACGCTACCCGGGAGGATCCGCACGGACCGCCTGCGGATGCCCTGTTGTTATCGGCCAGTGTGGCCAGTCTCGGTGCAGTGGTACTCGGCGTTCTCAAGGCTGCGCACGCACATGGTTCTGAGAAGGTGTTGCTGTTGACCGCTGGCGTCACCACCATCATTGGCTCCTGGGCTGTGGTACACACCGTGTTCACGTTGCGATACGCCGCGCTCTACTACAGAGGTCCCGACGAGGGGGTGAACTTCAACGAGGACGATAAGCCGTGCTATCTGGACTTCGCTTATTTGGCGTTCACCGTTGGGATGACCTACCAGGTGTCAGACACCAACTTGACGACCAAGGCGATGCGCCACACCGCCTTGCGCCATGCCTTGATGTCTTATCTTCTCGGCACCGTCATCATCGCTGCGACGATCAATGTGGCCGCAGGGCTTGCCCATTAGCTGGGCAACGTCGTGGGCGGCGCGCAGTCCGAGGTCGAGGTTGGACGTTCGGCTGAACATCGTTGCGCTCGAGTTGGAGGGGCGGTAGCTAAGGGTCTTTCAAAGAGGAGGTGGGCTGTGTCCTGGAACCTCAAGGGAAGCTACGTCGAGACCTGCTCGTGCGAGCTGATGTGCCCGTGCAACCTGTCCTTCGACCACGGTGCGACCTACGACTTCTGCCGGGTGTGCCTGGTGTTCAACATCCGGGAGGGTGACATCGACGGGACCGGTATCGGCGGACGGCGGGTTGTCCTGATCGCCGATACGCCAAAGGTGATGACCGAGGGCAACTGGCGGCTCGGTGTCTACATCGACGACGCCGCGAGCGACGAGCAGTTCGACAAGCTGATCCAGGTCTTCTCCGGTCAGCTCGGGGGGCCGATGGCGGGTCTCGCTCCGCTTGTCGGCGAGATCCTCGGCGCTGAGCGCGCTGCGATCGAGGTGCGCGACAACGGTCTCGTGCACAGCGTCCGCGTCGGCGACTCGATCGACTTCGAGATCCAGGACATCGTCCCGTTCGGCGTCGAGGACGGCAAGCCGATCCGTTTCGATGGTATGTTCCACCCTGTCGGATCCAACCTCACGATGGCCGAGGCGAAACGTTCGCGCATCAACGCCTTCGGGATCCAATACGAGGGCAAGACCGCCCTCTCGACTGCTGAGTTCGCCTGGAGCGCGTAGTGCTAGCGAGTCAAGGACTGGCGCCGGCTTTCAACGCAGCAAGGGCCAGGCTGGCTCTGGTCCTTCTCCTCTTCCTTCTCGCGGGCGCCTGCTGGTGGTGGACAGTCCACGAGATGAGCGGCATGGACGCCGGGCCGTGGACCGGATTGGGCCGGCTCGGATGGTTCCTAGGTGTATGGGTCGTGATGATGGCCGCGATGATGCTGCCCTCCGTGGCGCCCACGGTCGCGTTGTACTCGAAAATGACACGGTCCGCGTCGCCGCTCTCGGCCCTGTTCTTCTGCAGCGGCTACCTGGCGACGTGGGCGGGAGCAGGTCTGCTCGCCTTTGCGATCGGCAGGGGATCGAGTGCCGTGTTCGGCGGCAGCCTCGCCTGGGGCCAGGCTGGCCGCCCGCTCGCCGGAACCGTCCTGATCGTGGCGGCCGCGTACCAGCTCACCCCGTACAAGGACGTTTGCCTCGGCAAGTGCCGGAGCCCGCTCGGAATGCTGCTCGGCTCGTGGCGCGATGGCTTGGCCGGCGCCCTGCGGATGGGGGCGAAGAACGGAGGGTGGTGCGTCGGCTGCTGCTGGGCGTTGATGGCGTCCCTGTTCGCGCTCGGAGTAATGAGTGTTTCCTGGATGGCCCTGGTCGCCGGTCTGGTTGCGATCGAGAAGACCCTGCCGTGGCGGCGAGCAGCGACCTATGCCACAGCTGTGGTTCTGTCGAGTTTGGGGGTCATGGTGCTCGCCGCGCCGCATGTGTTGCCGCTGCTCACCGTTCCGGGCTCCCGGATGGTGTAGGGGGCATCGGCGACCTGCGGCTAATTGGCAAAGTGGTGTAGAGCGATCGCCAGGGCGGTGGCGACGTTGAGCGAGTCGACTCCGGCGGCCATGGGGATTCGTGCGGTGTGGGTAGCGAGCTTGCGCGCTTCGTCTGTGAGGCCGCTTCCTTCGCTCCCGACGAGCAGAGCCGTTGGTGGCTCGATGTTGACTGCATCGATCGTCACCTGAGCGTGAGGGTCGAGAGCCACTACCGAGAACCCCACCGAGGTGAGCAATCCGAGGCTGCCAGGCCAGGGTTCGAGCCTGGTGAACGGGACGCGCAGCACGTTCCCGAGCGACACCCGGACAGAGCGCCGGTAGAGCGGGTCGCACGAGGTCGGGTCCAGGAGGACTGCGCCGCCGCCTAGGGCCGCTGCGTTGCGGAAGATGGCGCCGAGATTCTCGTGGTCGTTGATGCCTTCGACCACCACGGCTGTGGTCACCCCGGCGAGGACCGTCTCGGGGTCGGGGAGCGGTTGTCTCGCTGCGAGGGCGAGGACGCCGCGGTGCACAGGGTAGCCAGCTATGCCGTCGAAGATCTCTGAGCCGGCTACGTAGACGGGCGCGCCGCGCGACTCGGCTGCGTCCACCATGTCGCGGAGTGCGGCGGCCCGTGATGGTGTCAGGAGCACGGACACGAGCGGCCAGGGTGAGTCGAGGAGTGTCTCGAGCGATCGTGCGCCTTCGATCACGAATACGCCTTCGTCGCGGTCGATGGCTTCGCGCAGTTGCCTGTCGCGTAGGTTGCGGTAGGGGGCTACGCGGGGGTCGTCGGCGTGTTCGATGTCGATGGGCATGGGCTGGTGCCCATGTTGGCAGGGCGACCTCCCTACGGCGTCGAAGGTGCCACCGCGGGGCAGCCGGCCCGTATGTCCGAGCAGGTTACGAGCGATCCGGCCGGCGAGGCCAGCGAGTATTCCGACTCGTAGTAGAACGACACCCGGTTCGCCACCGGCAGACCCGCTATCAGGTACGGCTGGTTGCCGGCAGCGGGATCCGTCGGATCGGCGGCAGCCGCGGTCGGCGAGTAGGCGCCAGCGCCGATCGCATGCGCGTCCGCGCTCGAGTCGAACGTGGTCGCCACCAGTCGCTGGAAGCCGGAGGCGTCGTGGCGCAGGTAGTAGTCGAACCAGGCAAGCGTGTAGTAGAACGCGACCCGCTCTCCGAGGGAGCTCGCCGGCAGGATGTACGGCACGTACGAGTACTCGAGGTGCATCGACGCCCGCAGCGCGACCTGCATCGTGTCGACGCCGGCGGAGGACAGTTGCTTGAAGGCCTGGTCTTTTGCGTGCGGGTCGGGTGGGGAGCTCATCGGGGTCGTGTTGAAGAAGTACTCGGAGTTGAGACCGAGCGCGGGCGTGTGCACCGACGCCGGCGAGGAGCTGCCGTCGCACGTTGTGGCCGGAGCGAGGTTGTCCCACGCGACGATCGCCTTCACCCGCGGGTCGCATTGTCCGACCTGGCTGACAGCTGACGCCCCGAGGGAATGGCCGGCGATGCCCACCTCGCTGGTGTCGAGGTCAGCCCACTCCGGGTTGAACGGATCGAGGTTCTGGCCGACCGACGAGGTCGCCGGCTGACCCGCGATGTACTTCGTGTTCGGGTACGGCGCGGAGGGCGTGGAGAAGAAGAAGTTCAGCGCGTCGGTCGTGCCTTGGTAGAAGTTGTACGACTGCTGAAACGGCACGCCGGTGCAGATCGATCCGGATTGGAGTTGCGAAGGATCCGGTGTGCAAGACGCCGGCAGGGTGTCGGAGCTGCCTTGGCCCTGCACGTCGTAGGTGAGGACCATGTAGCCCGCTTCCGCCAGACCCTCCGCGGCCCAGAAGTACAGCTGCTGGTAACCCTGAATGGACCCGGTGGTTATGACGACGCCGGGGTAGGGGCCTGCGACGCTCGACGGAGGCTCGAACAGGAATCCGTTGAGCTGGGCCCCGTCGCTCGCAGCGAAGCTGACAGGGCGCACCCGTCCTCGGCCCGCGGCCGTCCAGCGATCCAGGGTGCGGAACGGGTCCGCCGTCGTGCCGCCAGGAATGACCTGCGCCAGCGTGATGTGCGGGTGGCCGGGCTCCTCGAACATCGCCACGTTCTGGTTGGCGTACATGGTCGGGGTCTCCTCGCCGAAGACGGCCGCGAACGCGGGGTTGTCGAGCTCGTCAGCGATTCGCTGGTTGGCGCAGTACTGGTTCTCCTCGTCGCGGATCGTCCACGCCTGCGTTCCTGGCGCCGGGTTGCCGGCCGGACCGGTGCAGTCGACCGGTCCGGGCAGGTCATATGGTGCGCCGGCGAGGATGGCCCGGGCGCGCGCTTGGAGCTGCGCGACCGTGGGCGCCGGCGTGGCGCGAACTGCCGGGCTGATGGCCAGCGCAACCAGCGCCACCGCTGCACCGCCGCCGGCCAGCACCCGCTTGCGCCGGCTGAATCGCCTGTCCATCGCCATCCCCCAGTCTTTTCCATCCTTCGGACAATTGTGACGAAACAATACATCCGGACAGAGCCGTTCGAAGGAGGTGCAAGAAAGACCCGACAGCCGCCGGCGCAAGGCCATCGCAGCTTCAAGGACGTCAGACGCAGTCGGCGCAGTATCCGAGGATGTCCAGACGGTGTCCGTGGGGTTGGAATCCCCGGTCGGCGGCGAGCTGCTCCACCGTCTTGCTCACGCTGCGTTCGAAAGAGGCGGGGGGAGTGACGTCGATGACTTTGCCGCAGTGGGTGCACAGCAAGTGATGGTGGTGTTCGGTGAGGTCCTCGGCGAGCTCGAACCGGCCGAACTCGTCATTGGCGGCGACCCGTCGGACCACTCCAGCGGCCTGCAGATCCACCAAGTGCCTATAGGCAGAGCTGCGGGGCAGAACGGGCAGGCTGTCGGCGATGTCGCTGATGCTCACCGGATGCCCGGTCTCGATCAGCAGCTCGACGATGGCGCGCCGCCCACTCGTATAGCGCTGGTCCGCACGCCGGAGACGGTCGGCAATTTCCTCGTGAAGCGTGTCGATCACCTGGCCACCTACCACCTCCACACACTATTGCCATCGGCCGATGGACTTGTGTTGAGACTCAGTCTCAGCCTAGGTTGGTGGCATGGACTCCGGGTGGCGAGCCTTCAGCGGCCGGTGCCGGATCGTGCCGGCTGCTTCGACCGCCGTCGCGCTGATGGCCCTGGCGCCTCTCACCGCCGCCTGCAGCAGCAGTACTTCACCGAGCACACCTGGGGTCATCAATGCCATCGGAGCGCAAAGCCAATACGCGGACGTGTTGTCTCAGATCGGCGGGAAGTACGTGCACGTCTCGTCGATCCTGAACAACCCCAACACCGACCCCCACACCTTCGAATCGTCGCCGAGCATCGCCCGTGAGGTAAGCGCCGCCGAGCTGATCGTCCAGAACGGGCTCGGCTACGACGACTTCATGTCCAAGATCGAGTCGGCCTCGTCGAACTCGGCACGCAAGGTGATCGTGGTCCAGCACGTCATGAACCTGCCGGACAACACACCCGACCCACATCTCTGGTACGACCCGAACACGATGCCGGCCGTGGCCCGGGCGGTGGCCGACGACCTGTCGGTCCTGCAGCCGTCGCACGCCGCCTACTTCCAGTCCAACCTGGCAGCCTTCGACTCGTCGCTCACACCGCTCCACGACGCGATAGCGACCTTCAAGTCCAAGTATGCCGGCACCCCGGTAGCGACCACCGAGCCGGTCGCCGACTATCTGCTGACCGCGATGGGCTTGGACAACCTGACCCCGTTCGGTTTCCAGGCCGACATCATGAACGGCGTGGACCCGACTCCACAGGACATCAGCCTCGAGGAAGCTCTCTTCACCAAGCATCAGGTCAAGGTGTTCTGTTACAACCAGCAGGTGGTCGACAGCCTCACGACCTCGATCCGCCAGGCCGCCATCCGTGCGGGCATACCGGTGGTGGGGGTGTACGAGACCATGCCCACCCCGGGCTATCACTTCCAGAGCTGGATGCTCGCCGAGGTCAACGCCATCGAGAAGGCGGTTAGCGCCGGTACCTCGACGGAGCACCTATGACGACCGGGGAGGGAGCCGTGCTCAGCGTGGAGGGCATCAGCGTCTCCCTGGGCGGCCGCCAGATCCTCGACGACGTGACGTTCGGGGTGGCGGCGGGGGAGTTCACGGGGTTGATCGGCTCGAACGGCGCCGGCAAGACCACCTTGTTGCGGGTGATCCTCGGCCTGCAAACCCCCACTGCCGGCCTGGTCCGCATCGCGGGACGACCCCGGCGGCGTAGGAATACCGCGATCGGCTACGTGCCCCAGAAGGTCCCCCTCGACCCCGATATGCCGATGCGGGCCCGGGACCTGATCGGCCTCGGTCTCGACGGGCACCGCTTCGGGATCCCGATCCCGACGGAGAGGCGGAGGGCGGCAATCGACGAGATGCTCGCCGCGGTTGACGCCGAGTCCTTCGCCGACGCCCGGATCGGCACCCTGTCAGGCGGTGAGCAGCAAAGGATCCTGATCGCGCACGCTCTGATCGGCCGGCCCGGGCTGCTGCTGCTCGACGAGCCATTGGCCAACCTTGACCTCCGCTCGGCGCAGGAGGTCGTGGGCCTGTTGCACCGCATCGCCGTCGAGCAGCGAATCGCGGTGTTGCTGTCGGCGCACGAGATGAACCCGTTACTGCCGGTAATGGACCGGGTGGTCTACCTGGCCGGTGGGCGGGCGGCTACCGGTCCGGCGGAGGAAGTGATCCGATCGGATGTGCTGACCAAGCTGTACGGCCATCACGTCGACGTCCTGCGGGTGCACGGCAGGGTCGTGGTGGTCGCCGGAGATCCTGACGTCACCATCACCGGGCCCGATCTCGCCGCCGACGCGGTCATCTAGGTCATCGAGCCGTGCACTGGGTGATCGAGCCGGGATTCTTCTCCAGCCAGCCCGTCCACACCGCGCTGGCCATCGGTGGCGTGGTCGCGGTGGTGTCGGGCGTGGTCGGGGTGTTCACTGTCATGCGGGGGCAGTCCTTCGCGGGTCACGCTCTCACCGACGTGTCCACTGCCGGCGGCTCGGCGGCCTTCCTCCTCGGGATCAGCCCTCTTCTGGGTTTCATCGGACTCGGGGTGATCGGAGCCGGGTCGATGGACGCCATCGGCGTGCAGCGCGTCCGCGGCCGGGATCTGGTCACCGGCGTCGTCCTCGGTGCGGCCACCGGGCTCGCCGCGCTGCTCCTCTACTTCGACACCACGTCGCATGCCACGACGGGCGCGACCCAGACGATCCTGTTCGGATCCATCTTCTCGGTAGCGCCGGGAACGACACCGGTCGTGGTCGCCTTCAGCCTCGCGACCGTCGCGATCATGGCCGTCCTCTACCGCCCTCTGCTCCTGGCTTCCACGAACCCTGATATGGCCGCCGCCAGAGGGGTTCCGGTGCGGGCCATTGGGCTCTGCTTCATGGCAGCGTTGGCGGTCGCCGTCGGCCTGTCGTCGCTCGCCATCGGGACCATCCTGTCCACCGCTTTGCTTATCGGGCCTGCGGCGACTGCCCTGCGCCTGACCCGACGGGTCGGTGCCGCGGTCGCTGCCGCCGCGGCAATCGGCGTCGCAGCGACGTGGATCGGCGTGCTTCTCGCCTACGACAGTTACTCGTGGGGGTCGAGCCACAAGGGGTTCCCTGTGAGTTTCTTCATCGTGGCTGTGACCTTCCTCGCGTACTTGATCTCAGGGGTGACCCGAGTACGGGCCGGGGCGAGAGAAGGGTGAGCATGTTCTCGGGATTCATGACCAACGCCTGGATCGTGGCCACCATCGTGGCGGTGATCGCGGGCGTCGTCGGGTTCTTCGTGGTGCTTCGCGGTTCGGCGTTCCCCGCGCACGCCATTCCCAACAGTGCCTTCGCCGGTGCCGCGGCTGCGAACGTGTTCGGGTTCAATGCCCTCTTGGGGTTGGCCGGTTTCGCCGCCGCGGCGGCGGTCGGGGTCGCAACGCTGGGACGGCGCGGCCGCCACGACGTGGCCACCGCGCTGGCTCTCGTCATGGGACTTGCCATTGGAGCGGTGTTCTTGAGCAGGTCGCAGGAGTACGAGCCGCGACTGTTCGCACTTCTCTTCGGGGAGGTGCTGGGTGTCTCCACAACCGACCTCTTGCCGGTCGCAGGCCTCGCCCTAGCCTGCATCGCAGGCATACTCGTGCTCTACCGGCCTCTCCTGCTCTCCTCCGCCGTCCCACAGATCGGCGAAGCGCGAGGGGTGAACCCGTTCCGGATCGAGTTGGCCTTCCTCCTGGTCGTCGCGGCCGCGACCGCCATGACCGTACCGGTCGTCGGAGCGTTGCTGATCTTCTCGCTGATGGTCGGCGCGCCGGCAGCGGCGCGGTCGTTGACCAACCGACCTCCGGTGGCGATCATCTTCTCGGTCGTGATCGCCCTGCTCACAGTATGGGTGGCGATTGCTGCGTCCTACACGACCAACTGGCCAATCGGCTTCTTCGTCGGCACGATCAGCGCCGCGGCCTACGCGGCCGGACGGATCTGGTTCAAGTGATGAGACCCTTGCGGACCTGCTGCTTGTCCTTCTTGTCCCGGCGTTTCTCCTTGAGCGTCTTGCCGGATTTCTTCGACGCGACCTTCCGGGGCGACTTGTCAGCCATGTCTACCCCCTTTCGTTGCCCGATCCTACTCTCGGGCGACGCACCCGGGGTGCGCCGTTCACCGCATCGACCAGGGGTCGAACCGGGGGCCTCCCGATGAGATCAGCACGCCGCTGAGGACTTTGAAGTCCTCGAGACACTGGCCGGCCCCGATGGCCACCGACTGCAGAGGGTTCTCGGCGATCCGAACCACCATGCCCGTCTCGGCGCTCAGGTGGGCGTCGAGCCCGTGCAGCAAAGCGCCGCCACCGGTGAGAGCCAAGCCCTGCGCCATGATGTCAGCGGCCAGCTCGGGCGGTGTGTTGTCCAGAGTCTCCTTCAGGGCGTCGACTATGGCCGCCACCGGCTCCTCGAGGGCCCGGCGGATCTCGTCGCTGTTGATGGAGACGGTCCTGGGCAGCCCCGTGAGGAGATCGCGACCACGAACCTCGCCGTAGATCTCCTCTTCGAGTGGGCAGGCGGAACCGAAGGCGATCTTGATCTCTTCCGCCGTGGAGTCACCGACGGCCAGGCTGTACTCCTTCTTGATGAACTGGACGATCGCTTCGTCCATCCGGTCGCCGCCGACGCGTACCGATGTGCTGGTCACGATCCCCCCCAAGGAGATGACCGCCACCTCAGTCGTGCCACCTCCGATATCGACGATGAGGTTCCCGGTCGGCTCATGGACCGGCAGGCCGGCGCCGATCGCGGCGGCCATCGGCTCTTCGATGATGAACGCGGGCTTGCGCGCCCCGGCCAGCTCGGCGACTTCCTGAACTGCCCGCTGCTCTACCGCGGTGATCCCCGACGGAACGCAGATGACCATGCGGGGTTTGGCCACCCGCCGGGCGCCGTGCACCCGGCGGATGAAATAGGCGAGCATCTTCTCGCAGATCTCGAGGTCGGTGATCACCCCGTCGCGGAGGGGTCGGATGACATGTATGTGGCCGGGGGTGCGGCCGATCATGCGCTTGGCCCGCATCCCTACGGCCAGAAGACGCTTGTCTTTGGTGCTGACGGCGACCACCGACGCTTCGTTGAGCACGATCCCCTTGCCGCGCACGTACACGACGGTGTTGGCAGTGCCAAGGTCCACGGCCAGGTCCCGGCCTAAGGAGCCACCAAAGCGGTTACCAGACACGAGCTTGGCCTCCAAATGAGAGGGTCGGAGGCGAGACGTGCCGTCCTACCGCCCAAGACCGATCGCGCGCCTCTCTCTGGGTTCAAGTTAACGCCCCAGCGACCCGAAGCGGCGGGAGGTTCTGGTGGTAGGGTGAGAGTAGCTCAATGTGAGCGATAGCGCCCCTGCTAGACGGGGGAGGATCGGGGGTTCCGATGGGAACCCGCACGTTCAGCACCACGGCCGGCGGTGGCCGGATATGAGCCTCGAGGCGGACGAGCTGATCCGGGACGACGGACGGATCGCCGTGCCTCTCCCGCAACGTCATTGCGGGCGTTGCCAGCGCCCCTTCCTTGGCGACCCGACCTTGTTCTTTCAGACGGATTGGGTGCTGTGCCCCGCATGCGAAGCGATTCTTCTCCCGAACGATCGGTGATGCCCCCTTCGGGAGGGCCTGGCGGATTGGTCATCTGACACTCACTCCGAGGAGGAGCAACCATGCAGAACCATTCAACCCCCAGCGTCGAGTTCACGGTCGACGAAGCGTCGGATGATCCGCTCGCTGAGATCGACCATCTAATGCAAAAGCGAGTCGACGAGGAACGCCGATCGACTGCGCGGAGCGCCGAGCTCCTCGCCGACCGAGTGGAGTTCTCCGCGCAGTTCTCGGCCCTGTGCGACCAGCAGGTGCGGCCTCGGATGGAAGAGATCATCGAGCGTCTCCGCCGCAACGGTGGCGATGGTGCCATCGAGGAGCTCCCCGAGGATGAAAGCCTTCGCCGCGGTCACCGGCTGATCCTCTGGATGTCCCTCGACGGCGAGATCATCGGAACACCCCGCCAGGACCGCCATCCCTACCTGCAACTCGACGCGGATGTGGACAAGCGATCCGTCTCGGTATCGGAAGGCGATATGTGGCAAGGACATGGAGGCAACCGCAGCGGCAGGGTCGGGGAATGGCGAATCTCGGAGATCACTCCAGCGCTGGTCACGAAAGAGGCCCTTGCCGTCCTCCGCCGGTCCGTTCGCGCGCCCTCCACATGATCCACTACTTGTCAGGCGACCAGAGGCAGGGTATAGCCGCGGATGACATTCTCGTAGAAGTTGAGGTGATCGGCGACCATACGATCAGCTGAGAACCGGCCGGCCACGTCTTTGCGGCATTCGTTCCTGTCGAGATTGGCCGAAGCCGCTACGGCCTTGGCGAGAGCGACCTCTCCGGAGCAGATGAAACCGGTCTTGCCGTGCTTGACGATTTCGGGGGCCGCTCCCATTGGGGTGGCGACCACCGGGGTCCCATATGCGAGGGCTTCTATCATCACCATGCCGAAAGGCTCGGGCCAGTCGATCGGGTTGAGCAGGCAGACAGCGCCGCCCAGCAGACCTGCCTTGTCGGCACCTCCGACCTCGCCGACGTAGTCGATCTCGCCGCCGAGGAGCGGCTTGACGTGCCGCTCGAAGTAAAGCAGTTCAGCAGGTTCGGACATCTTCGCCGCGATTCGCAGCGGGATGCCGGCCCGACGGGCGGCTCGAATGGCCGTGGGGACTCCCTTTTCCGGGCACATCCGACCCAAGAACAGCGCGTAGCCACCGTCGCCGCTGCCGGCCGCGAAACGCTCAGGGTCGACTCCGTGGTGGATGACCGCGGCGATCGGGATGTCTGTCGCCTCCGATGCTTGATGGTGGGAGATGGCGATGATCGGGGTGTCGGCCGCGATGGCCCGGTAGTAGTCGCCCAGCTCGCTTTGGAACGGTCCGTGGTTGGTGGTGACGACGGGTAGCCCGGCGAAACGATTCGCGTATACCGGGCCAGCCAATGTGTGGTCGTGGACGATGTCGGTCTTGGTGTCGATGGCGGCCTCATACGCGTGGATTACGTGACGCAGTTCGGTGGCCGAGCCGCCCTTGCCGACTCCGATTGCGGCGGGCAGCACCCAGTCTCGCGGCACGTCGCACGTGCTGTCTCCGGTAGCGAACAGCACGACGTCGTGGCCGGCGCGATGCAGGCCCCGGGCGAGAGTGTCAAGGACCGCCTCGGTACCGCCGTAGGCGGCGGGGGGGACCGCCACCCATGGAGGGGCGATCAGCATGATGCGCATTTCTGTGGTTCCTCTCGAGCGTCAGGACGATCGAGCTTCGCCCTGCGATTCGCCTAGACACCGCGGGCAGACCCAATCCGCCGCTGGGGCAGATGCTCGCCACCCGATAGGGGAGAGATAGGTGATCCTGCAGGCCGTGCAAGTGATCGGCGGGAAACGTCGTCGCAGGTCGATGCCGGGCGTCGAGCGAACGAAGGTGCCCGTGTCGGAGGCTCGTTCGGCACACGACGGATGTGGGACGGGCTGCGAGCCCGAGATGGATGTGGTGACTGTGGCTGGGGTTTCCATCGGGAAACCACCGATCTGCCCTGAGTACGCCAGGGCTGCTAGCAACTCAAGTTTGAGCGCAACAAGCAGCCTACACCTTCGGCAACGCCGACCTGTCAGGAGAAGTCAGAGGCTCCGAGACCAAGGGCGACGGTTTGCGGGTCTCGCTCACCGTCGCCCCGGCGTCTCAGAGGCGGTTCACGTTGGCGGCCTGGAGGCCTTTGGGTCCCTGGGTGGTCTCGTACTCGACCTTTTGGCCTTCGTCGAGATTGCGGTATCCGTTGCCGGCGATGGCGCTGAAGTGTACGAACACGTCAGGGCCGCCGTCGTCTTGGGTGATGAAACCGAAACCTTTTTCACCGTTGAACCATTTCACGGTGCCGGTTGGCATGCGATCCCCTCCTTTCTTCGCCTGAATCGACCCTGGGATCACAGGAATCGCGGCGTGGCTATGGTCAGCCGGAGGGAGATCATTCGATGCTTAAACCCTCGCCACCACTTTACAGTTTCTGGATCCTGCCGTGCGCCGCTGTTCGCCAGGGAGGTAGGGTTTGCTTTCTAGCGTGTGTCGGGAGACGTTGCCTGCTTCCCATTCGCTCAGGCCAAGACCCCGCCGGGGGTGACGCAGAGGAGCGGGAATGGCACGGAATTCCAAGGTGGCCAAGAAGACATCGAGCCGTAAGCCTCGGCCGACAGAAGGAAAGGGTCGGCTGCGGCGTGGCCGCCCTAAGGTGTGCCGATTCTGCTCGGAGCACACGGTCTGGGTGGATTACAAAGACGTGAACGTGCTCGCGCGGTTCCTGAACGACCGTGGCCGCATCAAGGCTCGCGCGGCGACGGGCACGTGCGCCCAGCACCAGCGTGACGTGGCCGTGGCGATCAAGACGGCGCGGGAGCTGGTCCTGCTGCCCTACGCGGTGCGCACCATGTCCGCCGATCCTTCCGATCGGCGCGGCGGCGGCCGGCGCGGCCCTGGCCGGCCAGCGCCGTCGGCCGAGACCGAAGCGTCCCAAGAGGGCGGGTCGGAGATGGACACCGTCGCCGCCGATGGGGTCGAAGACGGAACCGCTGACGAGGCCGTCGACCGCCCGGAGGCAGATGTCGCCGATGACGGCCAGCTCGCTGCAGAAACGGCCGCGACGATCTCATAGCCGCGGCGCCCGAGCCTTCGTCTCGTCGGTGCGAGGCGGAGTTGGTCAGCTCAAGCGGCGCGGCTGCGTCGACGCGATGATCGAGGGCGGCGGGATGCTCGATCGGACGACGGTTGTGGCTCGGGTGCGCCCTTGGAGCCCGGCTTCGGCGAGAGAGGATGACCGATCGCTCGCTGCAGGGCCCTCACGGGTGCCACGTCGGCTGGTGTCACCAAGGAGATGACCACGCCCTCGGCCCCGGCTCGGCCGGTTCGTCCGGACCGGTGCAGGTAGTCCTTTGGGGTGGCGGGCGGGTCGAAATGCACGACGCACCCCACTCCGTCGACGTGGATCCCGCGGGCCGCCACGTCTGTGGCGACCAGCGCCTGGGCCCGTCCGGACGAGAAGGCCTTCAGGGCCCGCTCCCGCTGGGATTGCGTTCGGCCCCCGTGGAGGGCTACGGCTTTGACGCCGGCCGCGACCAGTTGTTTGGCGACCCGGTCGGCGCCGTGTTTGGTGCGGCAGAACACGACTGTCGACCCGTGGGAGGCGACCAAGCCGGCCGCTACGGCCACCCGGTCCTCTCGCATGGTGTCGACCCAGTGGTGGATCGTGGAGGGAGATGTCTGCTCGTCGTCGTCGACCGACACGCGCACTGGTGAGCGCTGATACCGCCTCACCAACGTGTCGACCTCGCCGTCGAGGGTGGCCGAGAAGAGCAGGGTCTGGCGGTCGGGGCGGACCTGGTCGAGGATCGCCTTCACATCTGGCAGGAAGCCCATGTCGGCCATACGGTCGGCCTCGTCGATCACGACGATGGAGACGTCGGCGAGGGTTACAGCTCCACGTCCGATCAGGTCCTTGAGCCGGCCGGGGCAGGCGACGGCGACATCGACCCCGCGGCGCAAGGAGTTGAGCTGGGCGGCGAAGCCGGCACCGCCATAGAAGGCAGCGACGCGGCGGCGACGGTCTGCACCCATCAGCTGGGACATCTCGGCTTCGATCTGTGCGGCCAGTTCCCGGGTGGGCGCCAGTATCAGCGCGCGGGGGCTTCCGGGGCGGGCACGCCCGACCCTGGCGGCGACGGGGATGCCGAAGGCGATGGTCTTCCCGGACCCGGTTGGGGCACGGCCGCAGATGTCCTTGCCTGCCAGGGCGGGGGGGATGGCCAAGGCTTGAATGGGGAACGCCGAGGTTATGCCGCGCACGCGTAGAGAACAGGCGACTTCGGCGGGCACGCCGAGATCGGCGAAAGATGAAGACAACTGAACACTCCTGAGTTAGGCGACCAGCCGGTGCGACCTCAAGAGGGGACACGGGATCGCCGCAAGGTGGGGTGACTCCACCCTAGCTCAACTCAACGATGATCCCGCCGAGTCTTGCGTCAGTCAAGCGTCCTCGAGTATCTGGCTTCGCATGCGGTCGATCGTCTTGAGCTGTCGCGCTCGGTCGAGGTCGCTCTTGGTGGAATCGGCGCGAACTCGCTCGGCGAGGCGATCCAGGCGCGATACCTCCTCGCCGCGGACCCGTTGGCGTTCCGGGTCTGGAAGACCCCGAACCGCCCGGTGGAAGGCGCGCTGCGCGTCGACGCCGCGTTCGAGACCCAAGTCTCTGCTGATGCGAGCGAAGGCGCGCCCCATGCTTCGGAGCCGTAGTACTTCGCTATCAACCGATTCGGACGGCTCCGACATGGCGTCACCTCCTGAGCCTCGAGGCTCGGCCCTACCGGAGGGGACAATTTCCCGACCGCTAATCAAGCGTACCGCTTGCGGTCGTCATCGGCAGGGTGGCCATCGGATACGCTGTGACTCCTGGGCAGGTCTGTGACCCGGAGCAGCAGTCGCCCAAGTTGTCCCGGGTGAATCGAGAGACGAGGACGAGTGCCCACCAAGCGAGCGGCACAACCCGAAGAGGACTTGGTTCGTCTCTACCTCAACGACGTCGGCAAACATGCTCTGCTCACGAGGGAGGACGAGGTCCGGCTGGCTCAGAGCGTCGAAGCCGGCCTGAAGGCCCGAGGCGAGCTGGCTGGTGCGGAAGGCATTGCCCCGTCCCGCCAGCGGGAGTTGCGCAGGCTCATTCGCGACGGCGACAAGGCAGCCGACACTTTCGTCACCGCCAATCTGCGATTGGTGGTCTCCATCGCCAAGAAGTACCACGCGGCCGACCTTCCGCTTCTGGACCTGGTCCAAGAGGGCAACCTCGGACTGATGCACGCGGTGGAGAAATTCGATTGGCGCAAGGGGTTCAAGTTCTCCACCTACGCCACTTGGTGGATCCGCCAGGGCATCACCCGTGGGATCGCCAACAACGGGCGCACCGTGCGCCTCCCTGTCCACGCCGGCGACCTACTCGTCAGGGTGACCAAAGCCCGCGGCCGCCTCGAAGGACAGCTGGGCAGGCGCCCGAGCATCGCGGAGCTGGCTGCCGACCTCGACTTGGACGAGACCAAAGTGACCGAGATCCTCCGTTACGTCGGCGAGCCCGCATCGCTTTCCGAGCCGCTGCGGAGCGACAGCGACGCCGAGCTGGGCGACATCGTCGAAGACCCGACCGCGGTATCGCCCTTCGACGCCGCCGCGTCCGCCCTCCTGGTTGGCGAGGTCGCCAAGATGCTCGAGGTTCTCGACCAGCGCGAGCGCGAAATCCTGCGGCTGCGTTTCGGCCTCGACAAGGGAGAGCCCTGCACCCTCGACGAAGTCGGAGCCCATTTCAACCTGACCCGCGAGCGGATACGCCAGATCGAAGCACGAGCAATGTCCAAGCTTCGCCACCCCATGCTCGACCGCCGGGCCCACGAACTGCTCACCGGCTAGCGCACGCCGGGTTCGCTCTCGGTCATCGCCGTACGGCGCGCACCAGGGCGTCGATCGCGGTCTTCTCGCCTTCATCTGTCTTGACGGTCCTGAGCACCTGCTGCGCCTTGACGATCTCGAGGCCGGCCAGGTCGCCGGCGACGTCGTTGGTGCTGAAGAGCACCGACGGATCCTGCGGGCCGCCGTAGCCCCGGGCGAGGTTGTCGGAGTCATGGCCCACCACCAGGATCGTGCCGCCCGGGGCCAGGCCGGCCGCCATGTTCCGGTACACCTTCCTGCGCCGGTCTGCGGGCAACTGCAGGTAGAAGATGATGACCAGGTCGAAGGCCTCTGAATCGGGTGCCCATTCCATGAGGTCCGCAACGACCCAGTCGACGTCCACACCGCTGCGCCGGCCGAGACGGTCCGCCTTGGCTAGGCCCACCTCGGAGAAGTCGACTCCCGTTGCTCGCCAACCGCGGCTGGCGAGCCAGATCGCGTTGCGACCCTCCCCGCAAGCGACGTCCAGGACCCGCCCAGGCGGCAGGTCGGAGACCTCCTCCACCAAGAAGCGGTTCGGCTCGGCCGACCAGAGCAACTCGTCGCCGGCGTAGCGGGCGTCCCAGTCGTTTCGGTCCATCGTCTGTTACCTCCTCCTCTGGGCGCCGGGGGCGGCCCTTCTCGACAGCTCAGTTCACCAGGCCGGTCCCGGCGCGCACGGCTATGTATATGGCGACGGCGACCAACACGGCTGCGAAGTACCGCAGGCTGCGTTCGGGGTCGAGCCCGCTTCCCAACCGCTTGCCGGACACGACTCCCGCGACAGCGGCGACCGTGAAGGGCAGGGCGACCCGCCAGTCGATGCCGGTGGTGGCCACCCGGGTCACCAGAGCGCTGGCCGAGTTGATGGCGATGACGAGCAGGGATGTCCCGATCGCGTCGGGCATGTTCAGGCCGAGCAGGAGGGTGAGGGCGGGTACTATCACGAAGCCTCCGCCGACACCGAACAGCCCCGTGACGACCCCGATGCCAGTGCCGGCGGCCAGCACGGCGGCGGCGACCTTGGCGTCGACACGGTGGCGAAGTGCAACTCGCAGGCCCCCGCCCTCCTGGCCCGGCGGCACCGGGCGGGTCAGTGCCCGGCTCTCCCCGGCACGCGTGCAGGTCGGGCAGCCCACGAGCATCCGCCACGCCGCCACCAGCACCATCACGCTGAAAGCGAGGAGAAGGGCGTTGGGGTCGAGGTGGCGGTTCAGGACGCTGCCCGCGACAGACCCGCCGACCCCGGCGAGACCGAAGGCCACCCCCATGCCGACCCGAACCCGTCCTACCCGGTGGTGAGCGACCATCCCCACGACCGCGGCGGCGCCGACCACCAGGAGGCTGGTGGCGGTCGCAGCGCGAGCGCCTTCGCCGGCGGCGTACACGAGGACGGGCACCGCGAGTACCGAGCCGCCTGCTCCGAGGGCCCCCAGCGACAGGCCGATCAGGAAACCGAGTGGGGAGGCTATAAGCGCTCGCACCGCTCAAACCCTGGGGCCGGCGACCGGAAGCCCCGCCGACGCCCACGCGTCGAAGCCGCCGAGCAGGTCGGCGACGGTGGCGAAACCCTCCGATCGGAGCAACGACGCGGCCATGGAGGAGCGGCTACCTGACGCGCACACGACCACGACGTCGCGCCCAGGGTCGAGCTCGCCCAGCCGGTCGCGTAGCACTGCGAGCGGCACCGCCTTCGATCCGGGGATCATCCCGCCCTGTAGCTCGGAGGAGTTGCGCACGTCGAGCACCTGCAGGTCTGGATCCGCGGACATCCACTCGGCGAGGTCCGCGTTGGGGAGGCGCCTGGCGCGGCTGGACATGCCGGGATGGTCCGCCAGCACCACTTCGATTGCGGGGAGGTGCCCGACGACGTTGTCGCAGCCGACCCGCGCGAGCCTCGTCCTGGCCTCGGCCTCCCTGCCGGCGTCGGTCACCACGACGACCGGCCGTCCCGGCTCCACCAGGGCGCCGGCGTACTCGGCGAAGCGCCCGTCGAGGTCGACGTTGACCGACCCTTCGAGGTGCCCCGAACTGAAGGCCTGTGGCGATCGGGCGTCGACCACCACCGCGCCGAGCCGCTGGTGTTCGCTGACCTCCTCGATTGACAGCGACGGGGGAAGCTCGCTGTCGTCGTGCAGAACGTGGTGGCGGCGGTTGGTGGAAGCGGCGAAAGCGAAGTACGCGGGGACGGTCGGCTGGTCGCCGGCAACCGCGGCTACGAACGCTTCCTCGCCGATCGGGGCCAGCGCGTAGTTGGTCCTGCGTTGCTCGCCGATGGTGGAGCTGGGATCCGACGACATGGCCCGCCCGCACGACGATCCCGCGCCGTGGGCGGGGAAGACCCGGGTCGCCTCGGGGAGCGTCAGTAGCTTCTCGTGCAGCGAGCGGTACAGCTGCCGTGCCAGAGCTTCCGGGGAGATCCCCGCGGATGCCAGCAGGTCCGGCCGGCCGACGTCACCGATGAACAGGGTGTCCCCGGTCAGCACGGCCCACGGGTCGCCGGCGCCTCCGTTCTCCCAGACGACGAGCGAGATCGATTCAGGAGTATGGCCGGGGGTGGCGCGTACCTCCAGTACGACATCTCCCAGCAGCAGCCGCTGCCCGTCGGCAAGGGGCTCGATCGGGAATTCCGTCTCGGCTCCGGGGCCGTACGAGATGACGGCCCCCGTCGCGCGGGCCAACTCCAAATGGCCGGAGACGAAATCGGCGTGGAAGTGGGTTTCGATCACCCGCTCGATCTTCAGGCCGCTCGCGGCGGCTTCTTCGAGGTAGATGCCGATGTCTCGCTGCGGGTCGATCACCACGGCCCGCCCGGTGGTCGTGTCGCCGATCATGTAGCTGTAGAGCGACAGGCATCCAAGCTCGTACTGGCGGAAGAACACGTTCCTCTCCTCGATGAGGTCAGCCGGCGCGGATGGCTCGGCGGCGGTCCAACTCGTCGCTCATGATCGCCCGCAGGACGTCGATGGCCTCGACGACCCTGGGGTCGCGCAGCGCGTAGATCACCCTGTTGGCCTCGCGCTGAGGCTCGACGAGGCCCCGGTCGCGCAGAAGGCCCAGATGCTGCGAGACGTTCGACGGCGACACCTCCAGGAGCTCCGCGAGCTCACCCACCGCACGGGGTTGCTCGGCCAGCGCGTAGAGGATCATCAGCCGCTTCGGGTCCGACAACGCGCGGCATACCCCCGCAGTCAGCTCCTCCAGCTCCTCCCGTAACCGGGTATCGAACCGTACGGTCACCGGCCCTCCTTCGTCAACCACATCCAAGAAACCTCATCCCCAAAAACCGAAATCCAAGTATATTCGTATCTACGAATATAGGGAACAACCTAGTCCAGGGGCTTGTTCCCTACACATGTCCGAGTTCCCACCCGTGACCGAGAGAGAGGAACACCCGATGCAGTACGGCAAGAGCGTCAGGTTGAAGGTCGCCTTCACAGAGGCGGTGCCCAGGGTCAAGGAGGCATTCGCCGCCCAGGGCTTCGGGACACTCACCGAGATCGACGTGCGCGCAACCCTGCAGGCGAAGCTGGGTGCGGAGATCGAGCCGTACGTGATCCTCGGCGCGTGCAACCCTCAACTCGCCCAGCGGGCCCTGGACGTGACACGCGACATCGGTCTCCTGCTGCCCTGCAACGTCGTGGTCCGCGAGGAGGACGGCGGCGTTGTGGTCCAGGCGCTCGACCCCTCGATCATCGCAACGGTCCCAGGCATCGCCGAGCTCGAACCCATCGCCGCGGAAGCCGCCCGTCGCATCGACGCAGCGCTCGCCACATTGGAGGAAACGCGATGACCAACAAAATCGTGGCCTGCCCGTCCTGCGACGTCCGCAATCGGGTCCCCGGTGCGGCGTCCGGTGTCCCCCGGTGCGCGTCCTGCCACAGCCCGCTTCCTTGGCTGGTGGAGGCCACCGATTCTGACTTCGACGCCGCCAGTCACGCCCCTGTGCCCGTCCTGGTGGACCTGTGGGCGCCGTGGTGCGGACCCTGCCACATGGTCTCCCCGGCCGTCGAGCGTGCCGCGCTGGAACTCGCCGGGCAGCTGAAGGTGGTCAAGGTCGACGTGGACCGAGCCCCGGGTATCTCCACGCGGCTGGGAGTGCAAGGCATCCCGACCCTTCTCGTGCTCGAGGGGGGTGAGGAGGTCGCCCGCCAGGTCGGAGCGGTACCCGAGAACCACCTCCTGGCGTGGATCCGGTCCTTCACCGCGGCTCCCGCGTCCAAGGTCGGGTCCTGACGGCATGCCCGCCACCCGACGCTCCGCCGGTGCCCGGCGGCCATACCTAAGCGCCGTGAACAACCTGGACCCCGAACCCCGCCCTGCCGGCGGCGAAGCGGATGTCGCGCACCACAGCGGCTGGATGCCGCGGCTGGGAGCTTGGGCCGCAACACACCTGAGGGCGGTCCTGCTGATCTGGGCCGTGGTCATCGTGGCGTTCGGTTTCTTCGCCCCGAAGGTTCAGTCCGCGCTCGCCGGCGCCGGCTGGCAGGACTCGACCAGCCAGTCCGTCGCTGCTCGCAACGTCATCCAGCGTGACTTCTCCGGTCTGGGCGCCAGCGCGCTGCAGGTCGTCGTCGTCGACCACCAAAGACCGATCGCCACCGACCCGGCCGCCCGGGCGGTCGTCGCCCATGTGACGGCCTTGTTGCGCGGCGATTCACGGATCTCCACGGTCGTCGCCCCCCAGCCGGGACTGTCTCTGTCGGCTGACGGGCGCACCGGGATCATCACCGCCGGGGCTGCCGCCGACACCAACGCGATGGTCAAGGCGGCCGAGCAACTCGCCGGGCCCGTCACCCGGGCGGGGAACGCATCGGTCAGCGCGACGTTGACGGGCGACAGCGCCCTGTGGGCAAACTTCAACACCGCCAACCACTCGGCCATGATGCGCTCGGAGTTGCTGTCCTGGCCGGTCACCTTGGCCATCCTGGCCGTGGCATTCGGCAGCCTTGTCGCCGCCGGCCTCCCCCTCATGCTCACCATGGCCGGGCTGCTCGTCGCCGCCGGGGCCCTGGTCCTCGCCGACAAGGTGGCACCGGTCTCCATCTGGGCGTTGAACTTCGCCTTGATGTTCGCCCTCGCCTTGGGCATCGACTACGCCCTGTTCGTGGTGGTCCGCTTCCGATCCGCCCTGCATCGACGCGGCGCCGTCCCAGGGGACCGCTCGGCCACGGTCGAATCGATCGCCGAGACGATGGCCACCGCCGGCAAGGCCGTTGCCTTCTCCGCTCTGACGGTACTGGCCTCACTGGCGGCGATACTGCTGGTACCCAGCCCCGCCTTCCGTTCCATGGCCCTGGGCATCATGGTGGCCGTGGTGGCCGTGCTGGCCGCGACCTTGACCCTCCTACCGGCGGTCCTGGGCCGGCTGGGCACCAGAATCGACGCCGGGCGGATCCGGCTTCGCCGCGGTTCCGCGGCCGCCGGCCATGTCCACGGCCACCAACTCGAACAGCGCCTCCACGCCTGGGGCCGGGCCGTCTGGCGCCACCCCATCCCCGCCGCGCTCGGCGCCCTCGTCGTGCTGGCGCTGGCCGCGGCCCCCGTCATCGGCCTTCGCACCTCGATGCCATCGATAACCATCATCCCCGCGTCGGCCAATGCCCGCATCGGCTACGACCAGGTCACCCAGGCGTTTGGGCCCGGAGCGCCCGGCACGCTTCAGGTACTGGTCCCCGCCGCCCAACAGAGCGCCGCCTTGCACAGCCTGCAAGGCGCACCCGGCGTCGCCGCCGTTGTCCCCGGACCCAGCGCCGCGGGCTGGACCCTCGACCAGGTGGTGCCGGTAAGCGGACCGTCGACCGCAGAGACCGGCGCGACCATCGACCGCGTGCGGCACCTGCTTCCGGCCGGCAGCCTGGTCGGGGGTGCCGCCGCCGAGAACCACGACCTGCAACACGCGCTGGCGAGCCGCACCCCGCTCGTGTTCGGCGTGCTCGCCGGGATGGGATTCCTCCTGCTGCTCGTTGCCCTGGGCGCGCCGCTGGTCGCCGCGGCCGGGGTGGCCGTCACCGGGCTGTCGGTCGCCGGCGCCTTCGGCGTCGCCAGGCTCATCTTCCAAGACGGACACCTCTCCGGGCTGCTCAGCTTCACCCCCCAGGGATTCGTCGACGCATGGGGCCCGTTGTTCTTCGGGGCCATGGTCTTCGGGGTCGCCATGGACTACACCCTGTTCCTTCTGTCCGCGGCCAAGGAACGCTACGAGACCCATCCCGACGCGGAGCACGCAATGACCGGCTCGGTCGGCACGTCCGGGCGTGTGGTGCTCTCCGCGGCGGCGGTCATGATCGCGGTGTTCTTGACCTTCGCCCTCTCCGGCCCACTCGCGCCCAAGGAGATGGGGGTGATCCTGGCTGTAGCCGTGGCCCTGGACGCATTCGTGGCCCGGCTGGTCCTGCTGCCCGTCCTGCTCCGATTCGGCGGCCACCGCATCTGGCACCGCCCCGCGTGGCTGAACGCAGTACTACCCCATGTGCACTTTTCCCACTGAGCCTGCCAACTCGGCCAGTAAGGACCGGACCCGTCGGTCGATGTCGGCGACGATGGGCCGCACCAGTTCGATCGGCAGGCCGGCGGGGTCTTGGAGTTCCCAGTCGAGGTAGCGCTTGCCGGGGAAGATGGGGCAGGTGTCGCCGCATCCCATGGTGACCACGACATCGGCAGCTTCGGCGTCGCCGTCGGTGAGGGGTTTCGGGAACTCTTTCGAAGTGTCGAGCCCGCGTTCTTGCAGCACGGCGACGACGGACGGGTTGAGCTGTGCGCCAGGTTCGGAGCCGGCGGAGCGGACCTCGACGCGGCCTCGGGCGTAGTGGTCGAGCAGCACCTTCGCTGCCAGGCTGCGGCCAGAGTTGTGGATGCACAGGAACAGCACCACGGGCTTGCGGGTCACCTGACTTCCTTTGCTCGGGGGGTGGAGAGCTCTGGGTACAAGCGCCTGCGGGCCCACAATGCGACGTATACCAGCCCCACCAGGACTGGGACTTCGATGAGCGGACCGACGACGCCGGCCAGGGCTTCGCCGCTGGTCACGCCGAACACACCGATGGCGACTGCGATGGCCAGCTCGAAGTTGTTTCCGGCCGCGGTGAACGCCAGGGTGGCGGTGCGTTCGTAGCCGAGGCCGATGCGCCGGCCGAGCATGAACGATCCGAACCACATGACGGCGAAGTAGGCCAGCAGTGGCAGTGCGATGCGGGCGACGTCCTCGGGGCGGGAGGTGATGGTGTGGCCCTGGAGGGCGAAGAGGATGACGATGGTGTAGAGCAGGCCGTAGAGGGCGAAGGGGCCGAGCCGGGGCAGCAGCACGCTCTCGTACCATTCCCGTCCTCTGGTGCGCTCTCCGATGGTGCGCGTGAGGAAGCCCGCGACGAGAGGCACTCCCAAGAAAATGGCCACCGTCTCGGCGATACGGCCGATCGACAGATGAAGCCCGACCGTCGACAGGCCCAGCCACCCGGGGAGGACTTTCAGGTAGAAGTAGCCGAGAACCGAGAACATCACGATCTGGAACAGCGAGTTCAGCGCGACGAGCACGGCGGCGGCTTCGCGGTCGCCGCAGGAGAGGTCGTTCCAGATGAGGACCATCGCGATGCAGCGAGCCAGGCCGACGATGATCAGACCGGTGCGGTAAGCGGGTTGGTCGGGGAGCATCAGCCAGGCAAAGGCGAACATCACTGCCGGGCCGACAAGCCAGTTGAGCACCAGGGACGAGATCAGCATCGGCCGGTCTTGGGTGACCGAGCCGATCTGGCCGTAGCGGACCTTGGCCAGCACCGGGTACATCATCACGAGCAGTCCGATGAAGATGGGCAGCGACGTACCGGAGGTGACCTGGATGGCGTTGAGATGCGTGTTCAGGCTCGGTATCGCCCGGCCCAGGCCGATGCCGGCGGCCATGGCAAGGATGATCCACACCGGCAGGAAGCGGTCCACGAACGACAGCCGGGCGATGACGGGCCGGTCGTCGTCGGGCACCGGCCCGGCTGTCAGAACGTCACCCAAGGCTCATCTCCGCCGGTTCTCTCACGAGCCGGCAGAAGCGTTCAGCAGCACGAGCCGCGCTGGCTGGTCGACAGACCGACCGGTTCGGGTCGGGTGGTGCAGCATGCGGATTCGCCGGGCGCGGCGGAGCGCAGCTGTCCCGCCGGCATCTCGGTGTCGGCCAGCACGGTGTAGATCTCCCACGGCTCTCCGCTAGGGCCGTCCACCCACACCTTGTCCTGCACGGCGTAGCAGCATGCTGTTTGCTCCTCCACCGCAGTTGCCAGGCCCTCTCCGGCCAGGCGGGCCTCGGCGGCGGCCACCAGCTCGGTGGTCTCCACCTCGACGCCCAGGTGGTTCAGGGAACCGGGGGTCTGGTTGGGGTCTTCGATGAGGACCAGCTTGAGGGGCGGGTCAGCGATTGCGAAGTTGGCGTAGCCGTCCCTGACCTTGGCCGGCTCGGTGGCGAAGAGCTTCGAGTAGAAGGCCACGGCCTCGTCGATATCGGCGACGTTCAAGGCGAGTTGGACACGAGACACGCTGACCTCCGAGGTAACATTGACAAACATCGATGCTTCGATAATGATCGATGCAATCACAGTTGTCAATGGGAGACACATGGCAAAGACGGCCGTAGCAGCCAGAGCCGCCGTGGCAGACGCGACCAGCGCCGTGTGCTGCCCTTCGGTACTGGCCGCCCCCTTGGACCTCGACGACGCCCAGGAACTGTCCCGCGGGTTCGGCGCTCTGGGAGACCCGGTGCGCCTGCGGGTCCTGTCGATGCTGGCAGCCGCCCCGCAGGGCGAGATCTGCGTCTGCGACTTCGTCGGACCGCTCGGCAAGACCCAGGGGACTGTGTCACACCACCTCAGGATCCTTGCCGAGGCGGGCCTCGTGCACGGCGACCGGCGAGGTAGGTGGGTGTGGTACTCCCTCGACCGCGACCGGTTGGCCACCTTGAAAGGCGCCCTCGAAGCCTGAGCACAGCACACGGTGCGGCGGTTCACCGCGGTTGCCATAGCTAAGGGCCGAACTACCCTACGCCGCTCTAGGTGAGCGTTCCTACGGTGGTTGGCGTGACCGAGAACCACGCCCCGTCGGGGTTGGCCCAGGTGCAAAGATGAGAGGAAGCGCTATGACGAGCGTGATCGAAGTCGCGGCGCCGTCTGCCGTAGGGCGGACGACCAACAAGATGTCGATCGTGATGTTCAGCGGCACGGCCGACAAGTTCATTCCGCTCGGTGTCCTCGCGCAGGCCGGCGCAGCCATGGGCATGGAGGTGGAGATCTTCGTGACCGGTTTCGCCTTGCGGGCTTTCACCAAGGAGCACCCGCAGCTGCCGTTCCCGGCCGAGTTCGCGGAGATGGCACCCGCGCTCGCACAGGGCATGGAGGCAAGCCATGTCGCGAGCTGGGACGCCATGATGCGCCAGGCCAAGCACCTGGGTGCCAAGGTGCATGTTTGCTCGATGATGTGCGGGGTGATGGGGCTCACCCTCGACGACTTCGACGCCGAGCTGGTCGACGACATGGTGGGTGCTGCCACGTTCGTGCAGTCGGCCGAGGGAAGCGAGACCTTCTTCATCTGATCCCGGGCTTCATCTGATCCCGTGCGTGGGCACGGGCGAACCGATCGGAGGATCGCGATGGAACAGACGGCAACGACGACCCTGGTTGACTCGCGGGGTTCCGCGTGCCCGGGGCCCATCACCGACCTGGCCCTCGCCTACAGGCGCTCAAAGGTCGGGGACGTGATCGAGCTGTGGGCGACCGACCCCGGTGTCAAGCCGGACGTGCGGGCCTGGGCGGCCAAGACCGGCAACCAGGTCATGTCGATCGAGGACCACGACGGCAAAATCGTCGTCGTGGTGCAGATCACCAAGCGCTGACATGACAAAACAGGTCCTGATCATCGGCGGCGGCGCCGGCGCCACCATCCTCGCCAACAGCTTGAACAAGCGGGACTTCGAGACGACGGTGGTGAGCGCGTCGGCGCAGCACCTGTTCCAGCCGGCGCTTCTCTACATCGCCTTCTCGAACGCCAGCGCCAAGGTGACCCGTGACGAGCGGTCACTGCTTGCGCGCCATGTTCGCTTCGTCCACGACGCTGTGACGCACGTAGACCTGAACCGCCAGGTCGCCACCACGGCAGGCGGAGCTCACCTCGAATACGACTACGTCGTGCTGGCGACAGGGATGAGCCCGGACCTGTCGTCGATCCCAGGCCTGAGCGAGGTCGACGACCGCTACGGCGACTACCACTCCTCCGTCGCCCAAGCCCAGAAACTGTGGCGCAACCTCGACAACTTCGAGGGTGGCACCATCGCCTTGGGCCAGAGCTTCCCGATCATCAAGTGCCCACCGTCTCCGCTGGAAGGGATCCTGCTGGCGGACCGGCTGCTGCGCCGGCGTGGCCTGAGGGAAAAGAGCCACCTGGTGTATTTCACCCCATACCCGCGGCCCTACCCGGCGGCGCCAATGAGCGAACTGATCGAACCGATCCTGAAAGACCGGGGGATCGAGGTGTTCACCTTCTTCGACGTGGACCGGATTGACCCGGCCACCCAGACGATCCACTCCATCGAGGGAGACCAGATCCACTACGACCTGCCGATAGTCATCCCGCCCTTCGGCGGTGCCAAGGTCACCTTCGAGCCGCCCGAGGTCGTCGACGCGGACCGTTTCGTCATCGTCGACAAACAGACGCTCCGGGTCAAGGGCACCGACAGCGCGTTCGCCATCGGCGATGGCTCCAACGTGCCCACCTCCAAAGCCGGCGTGGGAGCGCACCTGGAGGCGAAGGTGGTCGCCCGGACCCTTGCCGGACACGCGGCGACCTTCGACGGGCGTACGAACTGCCCCTTCGACCTCGGTGACGGACGCGGAACGTTCGTGGTCGGATCATTCGACGCCCCCGTGGTCAAGGCGGCGCCCAGCCGGCTCAAGCACTTCATGAAGATGGCCTTCGCGCGGATCTACTGGCTCAGCCTGCGCGGGACGCTCGAGCCCATCTTTTCCGCCTACTTCGCGCTCACCCGGCCGGCGCGCCGACCGGCAGAGCCGCAGGCGCGGGTCTGAGCTGGTTGTGGCAGCGGGAAGTGCTTTCAGGCCGGGGCGGGTGCGTCGATTGCCTGCGCGACTCCTTGGAGGGTCTCCTGGTCCGAGGACATGGCGAAGGTGTCGCTGATCCACGCGCCTGCGTGTTCATCGTGGATGAAGCGGGGGTTTCCGTCGTCGAGTTGCAGCGCAGTGTCGAGGAGCCCGGCTCGGGCCAAGGCCTCGAATGGTTCGGGGTCGTAGCCTTTGGCGGCGAAGACCGCCTTGATCTCGTCCAACGCCAAGGTTGACTCGCTCCAGCGGGCTGCACAGGCGGCGATCTCATCCGCTCGGTTACCCCCGGCCAGGTAGCGCATGGTCTCCTGGTCGGCCATCACCAGGCCGGCGACTTCCCACAGCCGACCGGACCAGTGCTCTTCGGCGTCGATCAGTCCCAGGCTGCTTGGGTAGACCTGGCCGCTCGAAGAGGCGTGGCGGGCCAGGGCGGCTTGGAGGCCTTCTACGCTCGGTTCGATCACTGCGCACCTTCCTTCATTGTTTGCCAGCTGCTGAAAACCGTTGCTCGCTACTGAACCGCGCTGCGAGGGGCCGTGAGCAGAGCCCAACGGCCCGAATCCTGCGGGTCTTCCGGCATCACTGAGCGTGGTGCGCCGACTCGGACGTTGTCGGCGGGCTTGCGGCCCAGGCGAAGTGGGTCAAGAAGTGGGCTAAGAAGTGTCTCCCGTGGATGTCACGATTGGGGCGGTCGCAGCGGCGGTGGTGGCGACGGCCGTCGGTGCGACCGTGCAGGGGTCCCTCGGGTTTGGCATGAACCTCGTGAGCGTCCCGGTACTTGCTCTGGTGCTGCCGAAGGCACTGCCGGTGACGGTGATCGTGCTCGGCATTCCGGTCTCGATCGGAATGCTCCGCTACGAACGCCACGCCGTCGACCGGGCCGGCGTCGGGTGGATCATCTCCGGTCGCGTCCCCGGCACCGTCATCGGCGCGTGGGTCGTCGCCACAGTGTCGACGACGATCCTGCAGGCGCTCGCCGGCGCCATCGTGCTGGCTCTCGTGGTGGCGAGTGTGGCGATACCACCGTTGCGGATGCGGCGCAGCACTCAGTTCGCGGCCGGGCTGGTATCGGGCGTGACAGGGACATCGGCCGGCATCGGCGGCCCCCCGCTGGCCCTGCTCTACCAGCATCATCCCGGACCGACCATGCGGTCGACGTTGGCTGCCGCGTTCACCTTCGGCACCGTGCTCTCGCTTGTCACGCTCGGTGCTGCACGACAGGTCGACCTGGGCCAGGTGCTGCTCGGTGTGGGTCTCGCTCCGGTGGTCGTGGCTGGTTCGGTCGCCGGTCGCCGGTTGCACGGGTTCCTCGACCGCGGGTGGTTGCGCCCGGGGGTGCTCGTCTTCGCCGGGATCACAGCCGTGAGCGCGCTGGTGCACGCCCTCATCGGTCATGCGTAAAGGGTATTTGGGCCCTGTCCGGTCGCGCCCGACCAGATGCTCAATGGTCGTGCATGACCGAGATAGTGGTGGACCACCTGTCCAAGGACTTTGGGCCGGTGCGGGCCGTCGACGACCTGACATTCGCGGTGCCGTCCGGGGAGGTCACGGGCTTTCTCGGACCGAACGGAGCCGGCAAGACCACCACGCTGCGATGCTTGCTCGGGCTGATTGCGCCCACGTCCGGCAAGGCCCTCATCGCCGGCGCCCGTTACAGCGATCTGGCCGAACCGGCCCGAACGGTGGGCGCCGCGTTGGAGGCATCGAGCTTCCACCCCGGGCGTACGGCCCGGAATCATCTGCGGGTACTGTGCGCAGCGGCGGGGCTCCCGGATCGAAGGGCTGAAGAAGTCCTCGACCTGACGGGTCTGACCAGTGACGCTGACCGGCGGGTCGGGGGCTACTCGACGGGGATGCGGCAACGGCTGGCGCTGTCCGCTGCTCTGCTCGGTGACCCCGGCTACCTGGTACTGGACGAACCGGCAACCGGTCTCGATCCGGCCGGTATCAGCTGGCTGCGCGAGCTCCTCGAGTACATGGCGCACGACCTCGGCAAGACGGTCCTTGTATCCAGCCATCTGCTGGCCGAGATGGAACACACCGCCGACAGGGTCGTGATCATCACCGGCGGCCGGCTGGTGAAGCAGGGGCAGCTGGAGGACATCATCAACGCTGCAGGGGCGGGAGTCCGGGTGCGGACCCCCTCAGCGACGCGAATGAGCGAGGTGCTTCGCGACGCGGGCCTGTCCGGTGAACTGCGCGGAGAAGAGCTGTTCGTCCCGAGCACCACTGCCGAACGCGTTGGGCACCTGGCCTATGTCAACGGCATCGAACTGTCCGGGCTAGCGGAACGACCCGCCGACCTCGAAGCTGTCTTCCTCCAGCTCACCAACTCGGACCATCATCAGGAGCCGGCTTCCGAACGACCGGCAGCAGTCACGAGCGGGCGTCCATGACCAGGCTGATCCGCGCCGAGGTACGAAAGCTGCTCACCACCCGAATGCTTCTGGGTCTCACCCTCGGCGGGATCGTATTGGTTGCGTTCTACGTGGTGGTGATCGTGTTCACCGCTGGCAACAACCAAGCGGGCACCAACGCGTTGAGGAGTCTCTCGGATCCGGGCTCGCTCCGGGCCGTGTACGGCGTTCCCTTCGAGATCGGCTACCTGATGCCACTGATAATGGGCGTGATCCTGATCAGCGGGGAGTTTCGTCACAAGACCATCACCCCGACGCTTCTGGTAGCCCCGCGACGCTCGCGCGTGCTCACAGCAAAAGCAGTAGTCGCCGCCGGCACCGGGTTGGCCATGGGGCTCGTGTACACAGCCATCGCTGCTGCACTCGGCGCTGTGCTGATCGCGGCCCGCGGGTATCCGGTGCACATCGGTTCCTACGGCATACCCCGCATGCTGGTGCTGATGGTCCTCGGCCTCGCCGTTTGGGCAGTCTTCGGGTTGGGGTTCGGGGCGCTGCTCAAGAACCAGACCGCGGCCGTCCTCGCCGCACTGGCCATCGTGACCATCGTCGAAGGACTCCTGGAACTCTTCCTGCGATGGGCGCACCTGGGATGGGCCGCCAAGGTTCTGCCCTCGGCGGCATCGAGTGCGATGGTCCAAGCCTCGAACGTCAAGGCTGCCAACATCCTGCCCTGGTGGGGCGGGGCGCTAACCCTTCTCGCCTGGGGTGTGCTGATGGTTGTACTCGGTGCAGTCTTCACGATGCGCCGCGACGTGACCTGAACTCGACACGGGAATGCTTCGCGTCGCCCAATACGGCCGCTCGCCCTGGGTCGTCAGGCCTGGTCTCTCGCGTGGGTCCCGGAGTGACCCGCTTGCACGAAGGTGATCGTGTAGCGATCCCGTGGCTAGGCAGGGCGTGTGGGGCGTGTGGGGCGTGTGGGGCGTGTGAGGCGTGTGAGGCGTGCCGCGTCGATCTGGCAGAGACCTTCGAGCTTCACGCCGACGGCCGCACCCACATCGTCCGGGAATCACGCAAGCTCGAGGACGTCAACGAATCGATCGGCCAGGTCGAAAGGGGTGAGATCGAGGGCCGGATCGTCTTTGATCTTCGCTGAAGGCAGCCAGCCGTTGAAGCCGGCCGCTGCAGTCTTGCTATCGCTGCCAGAGGAGGCTGCGGCGGCGGCACGGGGAACGGGGGCGGCGTCGGCTCGGGCGGCGGTAGCGGTTCGGGCGGCGGTAGCGGTTCGGGCGGGGGTAGCGGTTCGGGCGGTGGGGTCGGCTCCGGCGGTGGGTTAGGTGGCGTCGGAGTCATGCGGCGGGCCTTTGCGTCCCGTGGAGGTGATCCAGGAACCAGCTCCTCGCCAGATCGGAGGCTTCGCCGAGTGTTCCGGGCTCCTCGAACAGGTGGGTGGCGCCCGGCACGACTGCGAGACGGTTCTCGCATGCCAGCCGGGACTGGGCATCCCGGTTGAGGCGGAGAACCTCAGTGTCGCTGCCTCCCACGATGAGAAGCGTGGGAGCACGAACCAGGCCCAAACGCGAGCCGGCCAGGTCTGGCCGGCCTCCGCGCGACACCACGGCGGCGATCTCCGTACCGGGCTGGGCCGCGGCCCACAAAGCGGCGGCGGCACCGGTGCTCGCTCCGAAGTACCCGATCGGAAGCCGATCGGTATCTGGATGATCTCGCACCCAGGCGGTTGCTTCGACGAGACGCCCGGCCAACAGTTCGATGTCGAACACGTTGCGCCGGTCGGCCTCCTCCGACACCGTGAGCAGGTCGAAGAGCAACGTAGCCAGCCGCGCTTGGTTGAGCCGGGCTGCGACGAACCGGTTGCGAGGGCTGTGGCGGCTGCTGCCGCTGCCGTGAGCGAAGACCACGATGCCGGCAGGGTCGTCCGGCATGGTGAGATCGCCTTGTAGGGTCACGTTCCCGGTGTCGATGTCGACGCTGGACGTTGTCTCGACGAGGGGGGCGCCGGCCTGGTGGCTGCTGCGATCGCCGGGTCCGGCTTGCGCTGCCTTCTCCAGCAACTCGACGACTTCGTGGTCGGACGTTTGACTGAAGTCTCTGTACCACTGGCCCACTGCCCAGAGGTCGTGCGGGGTTTGCAGACATACCACTTCTGCCTCGTGACTCAGGTCGGCCACGGCCTCGGGACTGGCGACCGGGACCGCCAGGATGACCCGCTCGGCACCTCGGGCTTTGGCCGCTCGGCACGCGGCGCGGGCGGTGGAACCGGTGGCCATCCCGTCGTCGACGACCACCGCGATGCGGCCTTGGAGTGGGACGGCAGGCCGGCCGCGACGCAGGACATCGGCCCGCTGAACCACCGCTCCGCTTTCTCTCTCCGCGACGGCGGACAGCTCGGTCGTGCTGATGTCAGCCATGCGGACCACCTGGTCGTTGATGACCCGCACGCCCCCCTCGGCTACGGCCCCCATTCCGAGCTCGGGCTGGAACGGCACGCCCAGCTTGCGAACCACGATCACGTCCAGTGGGGCGTGCAAGGCCGAGGCTACCTGGAAGGCGACCGGCACCCCGCCGCGGGGGAGGCCCAGTACGACGACGTCCTGGCCTTGAAGGAACATCAGCTGATCGGCAAGTCGCCGTCCGGCATCGACCCGGTTGCGAAAAGCCACGGCAAGCCTCCTTCCTCACCCTCCTGATCTTCCGCCTCCTTCCCGGCGATTGCCAGAGGCAAAAGTCAGGGAATTTGCACGGGCAGCCCTCCGAACCGGCGGTACGCCATCCAGAGGGGTCTTTTGGCCCTGGATCCTCGGGGCCCTCGCCGCACATCCTGGAATCCGTACGAATTGTCGCGTAACGGTCCGAGGAAGGTCGGCGAGGTGTCGTTTGCCGGGTTGATATTGCACAACATCACGGTGAGGAAACTGCGCCTGGCGCTCACGGCCCTGGCCGTCGCCATCGGTGTTCTCACGGTGGTGTCGCTTGGTGTCGTCACCCACAGCCTGGAGTCCAGCGACCTCGCGTTGCTCAAGACCGGGCAAGCGGATTTCACGATCGCCCAGAAGGGTGTCGCGGACCTGCTCTCCAGCAGCATCGACGGCGCGTCTGTCGCGCGTGTGAAGTTGGTGCCCGGTGTGGCCGGCGTGACGGGCGTGTTGATAGGCACGGCAAAGCTCAACTCCGACAACCCGCAGTTCCTGGAGATCGGGATCAACCCGTCGCAGCTCAGCGCCTTCGGCGTCACGGTCGTGGCGGGAAGTCCGTTCCAGGCGCAGGCGGCGAACCAGCTGATGTTGGGATGGAAGGCCGCGCAGAGTCTCGGGCTGCACGTGGGTGACACCATCACCCTTGACAAGAACGTCTTCAAAGTGGTCGGCATCTACTCGACGGGGCAGTCCCTCGGGGACACGGGCGCGATGCTCCCGTTGGCGTGGTTCCAGACCTACCAGCGCCAACCAGACCAGTACACCCTGCTTTTCGTGCAGATCGCGCCGGGAAGCTCGGTGACGGCTGTGCAGAGCCGGGTTGACCGTGAATTCCCGCAGCTCGTGTCGATACGGACCCTCCAGCAGTTCGGCAGGGCGGATCGCAGCCTCTCGCTGATCCTGGCTGCTGATCGGGGAGCCACGGTGCTCGCAGTAATCATCGGGGCGATCGTGGTGATGAGCGCCATGACGATGAGCTTCATCGAACGAACCCGCGAATTCGGGGTGCTCAGCGCTCTGGGATGGACCCGCCGCAGGGTCGGCAGCATGATCATGTCGGAGGCGCTGTTGATCGGGCTGATCGGCGTGGCCGGTGGGCTCGCGCTTGCGGTGCTGGCCGTCCTGGGAATCCAGCATCTGCCGAGCTTGAGGGGCGTGCTGCACCCGGACTACACGGTCGGGGTGTTCGGCCGGGCTCTGTACACCGCCGCTGCCATGGTCGTCCTCGGTGGGCTCGCCCCGGCTTTCCGTGCCGCTTTGTCGAGGCCATTGGAGGCGCTTCGCCATGAGTGATCTGCGTACGCAGGCGTCCCAGCGATCAGCCGAAGGTGCCGCGCTCGGCGATGGCTCACTCGGGACCCCAGCGGTGGAGATGTCGCAGGTGTGCAAGTACTTCGACGGTGGGCTGGTGAAGGCGCTCGACGGGCTGACGCTGCGGGTCGAACGCGGCGAGTGCGTTGCGGTCACAGGACCTTCCGGCTGCGGGAAATCGACCATGCTCCATCTGATTGCCGCGCTCGACAGCCCGACCTCCGGAACGATCCGGGTCAGCGGCATCGACCTGTCGGAGGAGCGCGACCTGGCCGGATACCGCCGAGGGCACCTGGGTCTGGTGTTCCAGCTGCACAACCTTCTCCCTCAGCTCAGCGCGCGGCAGAACGTAGAGGTCGCGATGTTCGGAACCGGCATGAACCGGCATCAGCGCTCCGCTCGTGCCCGGCTCTTGCTGGCGGACGTGGATCTGGAGGGGATGGAGTCGAGACCCCCTACGAGACTTTCGGGCGGGGAGCGCCAGCGGGTCGCGATAGCGAGGGCGCTGTCCAACGAACCCGACCTGTTGCTAGCCGACGAACCGACCGGAAACCTCGACGAGCGTTCCGTCGACCGCGTTCTCGACATGTTCCGCCGGCTGCGTTCCGAGAGGCCTGCCATGACGATGATCATCGTCACCCACGATCCCCGCGTCGCTGCCTCCGCCGACCGGACGGTCCGCCTCCGGGATGGGCGGGTCGACCAGCACTCAGCTATCTGAACCGGGGAGGGGCCCGGTCCGAGAGGATCAGGTTCGAACCTTTCAGCCCGATGTCAGGGCGATCAGCGCCCGGTGGACGTCCTGCGACGCCTCGCCCAGGACCACAGAATCCTCGCTGCCATGGCTGACGGCGTCTGTCCACAGCTCGTCCAGTTCCATGCCTGCCTGCTCCAACGAGTCGACGATCGAACTCATGTTCAACCGATCGTGCCTGCTATCACGAGATGTCTGCAGCATGAGGTGACGTTAGTCATGCCCCAGGTTGGACCGGTAGGGTCGAAAGTCCTTATACGAGTGGCTGGTGGCCGAGCGAGGCCAACGGTCGATTCCCTCATGCGACGGGGCTTCGTGCCACGAGATAGGAGACGCACCCTTCGAGGGTCGAAAGCTGCGGGTAGTCGCGTTCGGGGATCTCGATGCTGGTCGCCTCGTTGAGACCGGTGACGAAGTTGAGGAAGTCGATCGAGTCCAGATCGAGCGCCTCCTGGAGCGTCTCGCCTGACATCACCTGTGCCAGATCGGCTTCTGGGGCGACCTGCCGTAACGTCTCGCTGATCAAGGTGCGGGCTTCGTCGGTGTTCATAGTTTCTCTGGCTCCTGCAGCAGGCGATCTATTTGGGCGAGGAAGCGACCCCCACGGTGCCCGTCGCTCACGCGGTGGTCGGCGGACAGGGTCGCGGTGAGGCAGGGACGGACGCCGAGGAGCCCGTCCTTGGCGACGGGACGTTCGGTGACCGCTCCGAATCCGACAACGGCGACCTGGGGTGGGTAGATCACGCCGAAGACGGATTCCACTCCCAGGTCGCCGAGGTTGCTGACGGTGATCGTCGGGTCGCTCATCTCCGAGCTTCGGAGCACCCCGGCGCGGGCGCGGCGGACGAGGTCGTTGAGCTTCAACATCAGCTCGTCGAGGCTGAGCCGGTTCGCGTCGTGGATTGCGGGTGCTATCACTCCGCCGGCGCGCAGGGAGATCGCGACGCCTACGTGGACCGCCTCGCTCGCCAGGAACTCGCCATCGGTGAAGAACCCGTTCACTTCTGGGGCCTTCGCCACGGCCAAAGCGGTTGCTTTGATGAGCAGGACCGGCAGCACGAGCCGGTCTCGCACACTGCGGGACAGGTTCGCCTTCTCCAGCCACGCGGTGGCTGCGCCCGCGTCGACCGTCGTGCTCAGGTAGTAGTGGGGTATTTCCCGCTTGGAGCGCGCCATCAGCGCGCCGATCGCCCTGCGGAGACTCTCCTGCCGCGCGGAGCCCGACGAGCGGGAAGGCGCCACGACTTTGGATGTCGGGACTCGCGCCTCGCGCAGGTCGCGCTCGACGACCGCTCCACCGGGCCCCGTTCCTGTCAAGCCGTTCAGATCGATTCCGAGCTCACCGGCGACGCGCCGCGCCAGGGGAGAAGCGCGCGTGGGCGCGTGCGGCGGCGCCTGCGCCGCCCGTTCCACGTCGGCTCTCGTCACCTCTCCTCCGGGACCGCTCGCGGCGACCCCAGCCAGGTCCACGCCGAGTTGCTCGGCGAGGTGGCGGATCACCGGCGAGTGCGACATCGGTGCCCTCCGAGGCTCGGGTCCGGCCAGTGTGATCTCGGGTCCGGGCAGTGTGATCTCGGGATGCTCGGGGACGGGGCTCGGAGCGGCTTCTATCGGGGCGGCGGGTACAGGCGCCAAGCCCGCGGCAGGAACCGCGGCGGTGCCGGGCGCGCTCACCCGGGCGAGGACGCTCCCTACAGGGACGTTCTCGCCTTCCTTGACGACCAGTTCTCCGACGACTCCGTTCTCGAATATCTCGATCTCGATCGTCGACTTCTCGGTGTCGACGACCGCGACGATGTCACCCCGATGGACCGGGTCCCCGGGCTTCACCAGCCACTGCGTCAGGGTGCCGCTCTCCATGTCGGCCCCCAGGGAGGGCATCGTGAAGTCGCCCACTCATCCTCCCATCCGCCGTACCGCCGCCACGACCTGCTCGGCCTGGGGGAGCGCTGCATCCTCCATGTGCTTCGAGTAGGGCATCGGTACTTCCGCCGAGCACACCCGTGCCACCGGGGCATCCAGGTCGTAGAACACCTCTTCCGTTATGCGAGCGGACAGCTCTGCCGAGAGGCTGCCGCTGCGCCATCCTTCGTCCACCACGACGGCCCTGTGCGTGCGCGACACCGAACCGAGGACCGTCGCGTCGTCCAAAGGCCGCAGGCAACGCAGGTCGATCACCTCCGCACCCACACCGTCGCCGGCCAGCGACTGGGCTGCTACCAGGGCGGTGTCGAGGGTGCCGCCGTACGCGATCAGCGTGACGTCGTCGCCTTGCCGGCGCACCTTCGCAGACGAGATGTCGACCGGCTGCGGATCTTCGGCGAGGTCGCCGTGCGCGTTATAGAGGTTGCCGTGCTCGAAGATGATCACCGGGTCCGGGTCGCAAAGTGCGGGCCAGAGCATCCCTCTCGCGTCCTCGACGGTGGCGGGGGCGAGGATGCGCAGGCCCGGGATGTGCGTGTACCAACCTTCGAGGCTGTGGGAGTGCTGTGCGGCGAGCTGCCGTCCGGCGCCTGTGGTCATCCGGATCACGAGCGGGACGTTGAACTGTCCGCCCGACATGTACAGGAGGGTGGCGGCGTTGTTGACGATCTGGTCCAGGGCAAGGAGGCTGAAGTTGACCGTCATGATCTCCACGATCGGTCGCATCCCGCCGAGCGCGGCCCCGATACCTGCGCCGACGAACGCGGATTCCGACAGAGGGGTGTCACGGATGCGATCCGGCCCGAAGTCCTCGAGCAGCCCGAGGCTCACGGCGAAGCTGCCGCCGTAACGCCCGACGTCCTCACCCATCAGGAAGACCCGCTCGTCGCGCTCGAGTGCATCGCGCAGCCCTTCGCGCGCCGCCTCGCGGTAGCTGATCGTCCTCATGGCACTCCCGCCCCTCGATCTGGCTCCGACGTCACCCATCGCCGCAGATCCGCGACGTCCTCCAGCGTCCCGCTATCAGCGAACGCGACCGCGTCGTCTACCTCGGCGGCCACGTCGGCCTCGATCAGTTCGAGGGCGTCGCTGCTCAGGAGCCCTTCTTCGGACAGCCGCGCGGACAGGGTGGTGATCGGGTCGCGTTCCTCCCAGCGCTTGATCTCCGTCTTTTCCCGGTAGCGGTCGGGGTCGTACATGGAGTGGGCCCTGAACCGGTAGGTCCGCAGCTCCAGGAAGTGCGGGCCACCTCCGCTCCGGACGGTCTCGGCGGCGCTGCGCGCAGCGGACTCCACGGCCAGCACGTCCATCCCGTCGACCTCCCACGCCGGGATCCGGTAGCTGGCTGCCTTGAGCGAAAGGTCGGTCTCCGACTCCGAACGATCCAACGCCGTCCCCATCGCGTAGAGGTTGTTCTCGCAGCAGAAAAGCACGGGTAGGTGCCACAGAGCGGCCAGATTCATGGACTCGTGGAACTCGCCTTCGGCGACCGCGCCGTCGCCGAAGAAGCACGCCGTCACCCGCTGGTCGCCGCGTAGGTGATCGGCCAGCGCCAGTCCCACCGCTACCGGAAGGCCGCCAGCGACGATCGCGTTGCCACCGTAGAAGCGCGTCGAGGCGTCGAAGATGTGCATCGAACCGCCGCGCCCCCTGCACGTGCCTTCGAGTTTGCCTTCGAGCTCGGCCATCGTCGCACGCATCGAAATCCCCCGCGCGAGAGCATGACCGTGCTCCCGGTAGGTGGACACGATCGAGTCCGACGGCAGAAGAGCCTCCATGACACCGACGGCACACGCCTCTTCGCCGATGCCCAGGTGCAGGAACCCGCGGATCTTCGTGTGGCTGTACAGCTCCACGCATCGCTCCTCGAAGCGCCGGATGCGCAGCATCTCCCGGAGCAGATGCACTCGGCGATCGCCATCTGGGATGGTCGCGGTCGCGGCCACCGCGGCGATGGGAGCTTCGCCGGGCATGGCCGGATCCAGTCGCGTTGCACTTCTGTCGTTGGTCTGGCTCATCGCTGCGGCTCCAGAGTCGAGATGTCTCCCTCGGGTAGCCCGAGCTCCCGGGCCTTGAGGAGGCGGCGCATGATCTTCCCGCTCTTGGTGTGCGGAAGGTTCTGGTCGAACGTGATCTCGCGGGGGGCCACGGCGGCGCCCAGGCGTCGCCGGCCGAACCCGAGTATCTCCAACCTCAGCTCCTCGGTCGGCTGGTAACCGGTTCCCAGGGACACGAACGCCTTGACGACTTCGCCGACGAGGGGGTCCGGTTTGCCGATCACACCCGCTTCGGCCACCGCGGGATGCTCCATCAGCGCTGACTCCACCTCGAAAGGACCGATGAGGTGACCGGCCGACTTGATCACGTCGTCGCCACGGCCTACGAACCAGAAGTAGCCGTCCCCGTCGCGGCGGGCCAGGTCGCCGCTCAGGTACCAGCCGCCGGCGAAGCAGGAGCGGTAGCGATCCTCGTCGCCCAGGTATCCCCGGAACATGGAGGGCCAGCCGGGGCGCAAAGCCAGTTCGCCGTCCTGGCCGGTCATGGCCTCAACGGCAGCGCCGGCCGCATCGAGCACGACGTCGCCTCGCTCGTCGCGCATGAGCACCGTGGCTTCTATCCCCGGCAGAGGGCGGCCCATAGAACCGGGCCGGATGTCCATGCAGGGGTAGTTGGCGACCATGATCCCGCCCGTCTCGGTCTGCCACCAGTTGTCATGGATGGGAAGCCCGAGCGCCTCCTGACCCCAGACGACGACCTCTGGGTTGAGCGGCTCACCGACGCTCGCCACGAATCGCAAGCGGCTCAGGTCGTGTGCCTTCGCCGACTCCGGCCCGGCTTGCATCAACCACCGCAGAGCCGTGGGGGCCGTGTACCAAACGGAGACCTGCTCGGATGCGAGCACCTGGTACCAGCGGTCGGCATCGAAGTCACCCTCGTCGACGATGCTCGTCACGCCGTGCACCAGCGGAGCGATGATCCCGTAGGACATGCCGGTCACCCACCCCGGATCCGCCGTGCACCAGAACACGTCTTCGGCATGGAGGTCCAGAGCGATCCGCCCGGTGGCGTAGTGGGATACAACCGCATCGTGCACATGGATCGCGGCCTTCGGGGTTCCGGTGGTGCCGCTGGTGAAGTGAAGCAACGCCATGTCCTCAGGGCTGGTAGCGCCGATCTCGTACTTGTCGCTTGCTGCGGCGAGCAGATCGTCGAGTCGCAATGTCTCCGGTGGCGGCTCATCGATCGGAGATCCGTCACCGCCGGCGAGCACGACGCGCAGCCCGGGAATTTGATCTCTTATCGGGGCCACCTTCCGGTGATACAGCGCCGGTGTGGTCACGAGGATCGCTGCGCCACCGAGCACCAGGCGTTGACGGATCGGTTCGGGGCCGAAGGCGGGGAAGAGCGCGCAGGCCACCGAGCGGTGCTTGAGGGTGCCGAGGATCGTGAGATACAGGTCGAGTCCTCTCGGCAGCAGGGCGAAAACGCGCGCTCCTGGCTCGACTTCGATCGCGTCCAAGGAGTTGGCGAACCGGTTCGACAGGTCCGCCAATTGCCCGAAGGTCACGTCCCGTGCACCGCCGTGCCGGCCGCGGCAACGCAGCGCCACCTTGTCCCCGATGGGTCCCGATGCGTGACGGTCGACTGCTTCGTAGGCAATGTTGAGCCCGCGCCCACCGGGCAGGCCGTCGAGCGATCGGCGCGCCGACTCCCAGGTGAAGTCGCGGCGCTCCACGTCGTAGTCGGTCATGTTCGGTGCCACCCCGCCGGGCGGGATCGTCTTGTGGACCGTCATCCAAGGCACCGGCAACGTCCTTTCTCGAAGCCCCGACTCAGAAACTGGTCGTGGCCCACCCGTCCGAACGCTAAGGGTGGGTCGTTCGGTCCTCCCAGGGGCGAAAGTCACCTCTTGGCGGGTTGAGGGGTCAGCCCGTGCTCGCGGGCGAGCCGCTGAAGGATCTCCACGACGATCGGTTCGCCGGAACTGCGGGGGATCCGCTCGACGGTGGAGTCACCCTCGTCCACCGCGTCGGGCACCACGATGCAGACGGGGACCGAGGGGCGCGCTGACCGGTGGGCCTCGAGGAGAGCCGCGCCCTGCTCGCCCGGCACAGCGTCGACCACCAGGTCGGCGCCTTCGAACAGCGGGCAGGTCTCTCCCCGCAGGGCCGGGCAGCAATCCCAGCCGCCCTGCGGTCCGGGGCAGGTCAGAACCTCGAATCCCGCTTCCCGCACTGCATTCTCAGCGCGCCAGTGACCCCCCGGGACCTCCACGAGCACCCTCGGCTGCTGGTGAACCGGGGGCCAGCTGGGCATCTTTCCGCGTGTCGCGATCGCAACATGAGCTATCGCCGGATCGGCGTAGTCGACGTGAACCAGACCACGGTGGCGCAGCACTGACAGCATCTGGTGGTTCGTCACCATCACCTGGGCCTCGAGGTTCGGGATCCCGCGAGCGGCCGCTTCCTCGGTCAGGGCATCGAGCAGGTACGGCCCCAGCCAGCCCCGGGCATCATGGGCGACGGTGATTCCCAGCTCACCGTTGCCGTTCGGCAACATCCCGTAACTGGCCTCTCCCACCAGCTGGGGCGCCGCCTCCGGACCTTCGATGACCGCCACCAGCCCGAACCCTCCCCGCTGTTCTATTCGCGTCATCTGCTCCACGAACGACTTGGGCGGGCCGTGACCCGTGAAGAACCGCAGGTAGCGGTCGTTTTCGCTCAGAGATCTGTAGAGCGAGACGAGACCGGGTCGGTCGCTGGGCCGGATGGCCCGGATCGTCAGGACCCTGGATAGCGGGAGCTCGACGCTTCGGTGCACCGTTCGCTTGGCCGGATCTTCCGATGAAGGCACGCCTCGATCATCGGGCTCGGGCCGTCGGTAGAAACAGAGGCGATGGTCACCGCCGACTTCGGGTCGTTCGGCCCTGCACGGGGGTCGACTTCCGTGCGTACGGTCGGATGGGAGGTGGTTTCGGTGACCCAGGTCAAGTCGACAGATTCCGGCGCAACGAGGCCTTCCATCGCCGGTGCATGGCGCAACCAGCTGGGATCGTTCCTGACCGTCGAGGTCGACGATGACGGAGTGATCCGAGGGACCTTCCACACCGGTACCGGCTCGACACCCGACAAGACCTACCCGGTCGTGGGCTTCTGTGATGCCGACCGGATCGGCATGTTCATGGTTCTCGGGTTCGTCGTCAACTGGAGCGACAACCAATCCATCACCGTCTGGTCGGGTCTATACGACGCAGAAGCGGGCACCATCGACGCGACCTGGCTGATGACGAGTGAGACGGGTTCTGCCGACGAATGGAAGGCGACGATGGTCGGCCACGATGTCTTCCGGCGCGCCGCCTTCTAGGTCGTCGGGCTGACAGGGTGACCGCCGTCCTGCCGGCGGATGTCGGGCGCGGCCGGCGGCGCGGGGTCATCCTTGCTGTCCTGTGTGTCAGTCTCCTGCTGGTCAGCCTGGACAACATGATCCTGAACGTCGCCCTACCGGTGATCGTGCGGGCGATGCACGCCTCCTCGACCCAGCTGCAGTGGTTCGTCGACGCGTACGTGGTGGTATTCGCGGGGCTGCTGCTGGTGGCAGGCAGCATTGGAGACCGGCTGGGTCGCAAATGGGTCTTCATGGTCGGCCTCACCGTCTTCGGGGCGGGCTCCGCGGCGTCGGCCTTCTCGGGGACTCCGGACCGCCTCATCGCCGCCCGGGGCCTGATGGGCGTGGGCGGTGCTGCGATCATGCCGTCCACCCTCTCGATCCTCACGAGCATCTTCAGCGACGATGACGAGCGCGCCCGGGCCATCGGAATCTGGTCGGGGACTTCCGGGATCGGAGTGGCGCTGGGACCCCTGGCGGGCGGTCTTTTGCTCTCACACTTCTGGTGGGGCTCGGTGTTCCTGGTCAACGTGCCCATCGCGCTCGCCGGCCTGGCGGCCACCGCGCGGTACATCCCCAACTCCAAGAACCCGGATGCCAAACCTGCCGACCCAGCCGGTGCCGTACTCTCCATCGTCGGCATGGGGCTGCTCCTGTGGGGGATCATCGAGGCACCAACCCGTGGTTGGGAATCCCCGGTCACCATCGGCGTGCTCGCCGGGGCTGTGCTGGTACTCGGCATGTTCGTGGGTTGGGAACGGCGTTGCAGCCACCCCATGTTGGAGCTGGGCTTCTTCCGGTCGCCCAGGTTCTCGGTGGCGATGGGGGCGATGGCATCGGTGATCTTCGCCTTGATGGGCTCGCTGTTCCTGCTCACGCAGTACTTCCAGTTCTCCCTCGGCTACAGCGCACTCCAGACGGGGGTTCGGGTCGCGCCCGTCGCCGCCGTGCTGCTCGTGGTCGCGCCGCTGTCCAGCGTGGTGGTACGACTCGTGGGCACCAAGCCGGTGGTGTTCAGCGGGATGGCGCTGGTGGTGGCCGGTCTCGCGATCCTCTCGCGGGTCGGCGTCAGCTCCACGTACGCCGACTCGCTGCCCGCACTGTTCCTGCTCGGCATCGGGGCCGGCCTGGCCTTCGCGCCGTCCACTGACTCGGTGATGGGATCCCTCCCGCCGGCGCAATCCGGAATCGGCGCGGCCACGAACAGCACCGCAATCCAGGTTGGCGGTGCTTTGGGGGTCGGCGTGCTCGGCAGCATGCTGAACACTCGCTACCAGGGCCGGGTGGCGCCACTCCTGGCGCACAGAGCGATCCCGGCACCCGTCATGCACTACATCACCGGTTCTTTGGGAGGGGCACTCGCGGTTGCGCAGCAGCTCCCCGGCTCTCTCGGCTCTGCGCTGACGGCCCTGGCACGCGAATCGTTCGTGAGCGGGATGGGCCTGGCGCTCGGGGTCGGCGCCGCGGTGGTGGCTGTCGCTGCGGTCATCGTGGTGCTGACGTTGCCGAACCGGCCAGTAGCGTCCTCCCCATGAGAGCGGTTGTATGCACCGACTTCACCGGCCCCGACGCACTCCAGCTGACGGAGATCGACGAGCCCACGGTTGGCCCGGACGACGTCCTGGTCGATGTCAAGGCCTGCGCGATCACATTTCCCGACCTGCTGATGACCCGCAACCAGTACCAGTTCAAGACCGACCTGCCCTACGTGGTGGGCAGCGAACTGGCCGGCGTGGTGCGCGAAGTCGGATCGGACGTCGTGGGGATAGCGGCGGGGGACAGGGTGCTCGGCTCGTCGATGCTGACCGGGGGGTTGGCAGAGCGGGCGGTCCTGCGCGCCGGCACCATTCACAAGCTGCCGGATAACGCCGGCTTCCCCGAGGCCGCCGGGCTGCTGTATGCATACGGAACCTCGCACTACGCGCTGCGTAACCGGGCCGGCCTGCAACCCGGGGAAACCCTTCTGGTGCTTGGTGCAGCCGGAGCGGTCGGTCTTTCTGCAATAGACATCGGCCACGCGCTCGGAGCCAGAGTCATCGCTGCGGCGTCCAGCGACGAGAAGCTGGAGCTGTGCCGCAAGCACGGTGCCGACGAGACCATCAATTACGAGACAGAGGACCTGAAGACGACGGTCCGCGAGCTCACACAAGGGCTCGGTGCCGATGTCGTCTACGACCCGGTCGGGGGCAAGTACGCCGAGCCTGCCCTGCGGTCGACTGCATGGGAGGGCAGGTACCTCGTTATCGGGTTCGCCGCCGGCGACATCCCGCGCATCCCTCTGAACCTGACGCTGCTGCGAGGGTGCAGCATCGTCGGCGTCTTCTGGGGTTCGTTCGTGGGACGCCAGCCCGAGGACCACCGCCGCAACGTCACCGAGCTCATGGACTGGTGGCGCGAGGGTCGCTTCACGCCGTACGTGTCGGCGACCTACCCCCTCGAGCGCGCAGCGGAAGCGTTGCGCGACGTTGACGGGCGCCGCGTCCTGGGCAAGGTAGTCGTCACGCCTTAGTCGACCGACCCAGCCGAGTTTCGTTGCCGGGCGGCAGCCCAATGGAAGGGCAAGACCTGAGCCAGCTACGCCTACACCGTTGGAGCGACCGGGAGATCGTGGCGGTGGCGCTCGCCGCCCTCGCCATCGGCTTCGGGCAGTTCGGGGTGGTGGCCGCCCTGGGCGATGTGGCGAAGGGCTTCGGCCAGGTCAGCAACGGCGCGACCATCGCCGACCAGGCCGGCCTATCGGGCACGGTGCTCGGCGTGGGGCTGGCGATCATCCGTCTCGCCTCCCTGGGCGGGCTCCCTGTCGCCGGGCTCGCCGACCACTTCGGGCGCCGGCGGACCCTCATCGCGACCTTGGTCGCCGGGCTCGTCGTTACCGCTCTCGCCGCCGCCAGCCCCAGCTACTGGTGGTTCGTCGCGATCTTCGCTGTGGGGCGGCCGCTCCTGAGCGGTGCCGACGCGGTGGCACAGGTGACCGCGGCGGAGCAGACGGGGCAAGCCGACCGCACCAAGGCCGTGGCGCTGGTCGCCGCCGGGTACGGCGTGGGCGCCGGGATCGCGGCCGTTCTGCACAGCATCGGCTTGGGCGCCATCGGGTTCCGTGGTCTGTTCGCGCTCGCGCTGCTGCCGGTGATCGTGCTGGCGCCGCTCCGCCACTGGTTGAGCGAGCCGGATCGTTTCAATGTCGCTGCCGCGACCGATCGGCCATTGCCTGTGCTGGGCGCGGTGGCGCCCCGCTTCCGGCGCCGGCTTGCCGTGGTGGCGGGGCTGTCGTTTGCGCTGTCCGTCATCACCGGTCCGGCGAACAGTTTCGTGTTCCTGTACGCGCAGGACATCGTGCACCAGAGCGGCTACGTGACCGCCGCGATGGTCGTGGGCGCCGGCGCGTCGGGGCTGTTGGGGCTCGTCCTCGGCCAATGGCTCGCTGACCGGATCGGCAGGCGGGTGACGGCGACCATCGGCATGGTCGGTATCTCTGTGTTCGGCGTGCTCGCCTACACCGGGTCGGGGAGCGCGCTGGCGTTGGGCTACATCATCGGCGTTCTGTTCGGCTCGCTGCTCGCACCGGCTGCCGGCGCCATGATCAACGAGCTGTTCCCCACCTCGGTTCGGGCGTCGGTGGCCGGGTGGTGGGTCGCGGCGGGAGTCGCAGGTGCGGCCACCGGCCTGATCGTGTTCGGTACGGTTGCCGACATCCGTAACCAGTTCACCCTCGCGGCAGCCGTCACGTTCCTGCCGGCCGCGGTCGCCGCGGTGTTGTTCTGGTTGCTGCCGGAGACGAGAGGGCGTGAGCCAGAGGAGGTCTCGGGATAGCCAGCGGTGAGACCGGCTAGCCGGAAGTGCCGGTCTGGTCCGCCAACGGCTGGTAGGTCCGGCACGGCTCGTTGCGCAGGCTCGGGCAGGGCGGGAGAGCCGTCGGCACGTTCACGTCCGGCACCACCGGCAGCACAAGGCTCGAGGGCACGGACGGAGACGAGAGGATCGACACCGTCGAAGTACCGGCGGCCGGCTCGGTCTGGCCAAAGGACCAGACCGGTTGCGTCCCGTTCGGTGCTGCGATCGTCACCCGGATGCGGGACCCGGCCCTGTAGGCGTGGCCCTCGAAGTAGAGCGGTATGGCGACCTGGACGAACTGGTCGGAGGGCATCGGCGCGACGTCGGAGGCCAGCATGGTCGGCTCGGGCTCGAGGAGGGTGCTGGGCTGATCGATCGGGTCGTCGGTGCAAGTGTCGCAGGCGAGCGTGCGTTCGCTGGCGCGGATCCAGCCGTCCTGGACGAACGTTTCCTTGCCGTCGGGGCGCACCTCGCTGATCGTTGCCTGCAGGTCCACGTCGGGGGTCGACGACTCCACCCACAGGTAGACGGCCCCGCCGCCGATCACGGTCGTGTCGGTGGTGAGCGGCGCCGAGACGTAGGAGACCGCGGTGCTGGCGGGGTTCTGCTTCCAGTTCCACGTCCACTGCGACGCGTTGCCCCAGAGCCCCCCGCCGCCGGTGTTGTTGCCGGACCAGTCGGTGAGCGGGAGACCGGACGCGTCCGAGGTGTACCAGTTGACGCCGCGATGGGCTGGCAGCTGGTCGCTGAGCGTCCCGTCGGAGTTGAAGTACCAGGACTCGGCGGCCGTGCCGGGCACAGGGAACGTCGGGAACGTCTGCTCGAAGGCGGGGTAGGGGTCGCCCGGCTGCTGGGTGCCCGTCGGCGAAGTGCCGGCGCCGTTGTCGAACAGCACCCGGATCCCTCGTGTCGCCTCGAACGCGTTCAACGCGAGCTGGTAGGTCGGCAGAAGCTGGATCGGGTCGGATGGCAAGGTGATGGGGTCCTGCTGGTTGATCCCCATGGCCGCGTTGTACACGACCGGCGCTGCGGCCCGCACCGCCGCCTGATTGAGTATCGGCGGCTTGTGCGCGACGAAGAGCTCGAGGAAGTCGTACAACCGGTCGTACGTGGTCGGGTCGAGCGAGTCGATGTGCGCTCCGTTGGTGAAGGTGAACCACTTCTGGTCGGTGCCGGCGAAGTGCTGCACCAGGTCGGCGCAGTGACCGCCGGTTTGTTCGTCCTCCCACTGGCACACCATGAAGGTCGGGACGTTGATCTTGTCGACGAAGGTGACCGGGTCGAGCGGGTCGGCGACCGGCGGGTTGTAAGTGGAGTTGGCCTCGATCTTCGACATCAGGTCCGCGGCTTCACCGTGGAGCGCCTGGTTAGCGGCGCAGGTGTGATCGCCGCTCTGGATCTGCTTGAACGCCCATGATTGCCCGCTGTTGGGGCCGGCCGGCTCGGCCTCCTGCTGGCGTTGCTGCGCCCACGCGACGGCGAAGCCGGTGTTGAGGATGCCACCCGGGTACAGGGTGGTCGCGGTGGCGTCGATCACCGACAGCGGGGCGATGGCCTCCAGGTGCGGTGGCTGCAGCTGCGCGGTGAACAGCTGGCTGATGCCCCCGTAGGAGATGCCGAACATGCCGACCTTGTGGCCGAGGACCCACGGCTGGTTGGCGATCGTCTCGATCACGTCGTAGCCGTCGAGGTTCTGCAGAGGCTCGAAGAAGTCGTACGCGCCGCCGGAGCATCCCGTGCCGCGCATGTTGACGTCGACCACGGCGAAGCCCATCAAGTTGGCCAGCACCGCGATCCCGCTGTCGGGTCCCGCCGGGTTGGCATAGCCGTAACCGGAGTACTCGATGAGGGTGGGGTAGGGCGGCGTGTAGTCGGGACCGTTGGGAACCTTGACGCTGCTAGGCAGCCCGGGTTCGCCCGCGGGGCTCGTCGGCGGGTGGACGTAGATCGCGAGCTGGGTGCCGTCACGCGTCGTCAGGTAGGTGTAGCCGTTGTCGGGGATCGACTGGTCGTAGATCGACGGGTCCCACGGCGCCGGCGTGGCGTCGTGGACCACGAGGGGGTTGGACGTGGCGCCGGTCGAGTCGTCCCGCACGACGTAGCCGGTGCCGGGCGCGACGTTGCGGAACAGCACACCGCCGAGCGAGTCGGCCGGTTGCGTGTAGACAGCGGTGCCCTGTGAGTCGAGCAGAGATACCTGGGACGCTGCGGCCAGCCCGGTGGCGTACACCTGCTCCACGCTGCCGTGTGCGTCCAAAGCTCCGCTCGAGGTCGCCCTCGCCGAGTAGGTGATAGCCGGCACGAGCAGGGCCGCCACCAGGGCTGCACCGACCGGCACCGCGAGCTGTCTCCCCCAGCGCTTCATAGGGTGATTTATACTAAATACCCCATTGATCTAGAAAATCCGATCTAGAGCAATCTCGTCGGGAGAGTCAGCGGCGGGACTCCATGTAGCGCTGCATCCGGTCCGCGTACTGCTCCAGTTCAGGGTCCTGGGCGAAGAGGTCGGCATACTTCTTGCGGGCCTGCTCGCGCTTGGCCGGGATGAACTCGCTCGGGAACAGACCCTCGTGGGGCCGGTAGCTCTTGAGGACGTTGCGTGCGACGGTGACCTTGTGGACCTCGTCGACACCGTCGGCGATGCCCATCGACGGGGCGTTGGCGTACATGTCGCGGATCGGCGTGAGGTTCGTCATCCCCAGCGACCCGAGGATGTGCAGCGACCGGAACGACACATCCCTCAACACCTTCGCCATCGTGAACTTCACCGCGGCGATGTCGGTGCGCGTCTCCTGTGTCGACGTGTTGTCGATCTTCCATGCGGTCCACAGCACCATCAGGCGGAGCATGTTGATCTCGGTGTACGACTCCGCGATCGCCTCCTGGACCATTTGGTGCTCACCGATGATCTTGCCGTGCGATTCGCGCGACAGTGCACGTTCGCACATCATGTCGAGTGCCAGCCTGCACTGCGCGATCGTGCGCATGGCGTGGTGGATGCGACCGCCCCCGAGCCTGCGCTGCGCGAGGACCTTCGCGCCGTCCTCGGGGCCGAGGAGATGGTCGCGCGGGACGCGCACGTCCTTGTACTTCACCCAGTTGTGCGTCGAGGGGTACGGCTGGATTTCCACGCCCGGGGTGTCGCGCGGCACGATGAACATGCCGTTGGTGCACATCACGAAGAGGATGTCCGCAGCACGCCCGGCCGAGGTGAACCACTTCTCGCCGTTGATGACCCACTCCTCGCCGTCGCGCACCGCGGTGGTCTTGAACAGGTTGGGATCGGACCCCCCCTGCGGCTCGGTCATGGAGTAGGCGGACCAGATCTCCTGGTTCATCAGCGGTTTGAGCCACCGCTCCTTCTGCTCCTCGGTGCCGTACGCAGCGAGGATCTCCATGTTGCCGGTGTCGGGCGCCTGGCAGCCGAAGATCGCCGGCGCCGATCCGTAGCGGCCGAGGATCTCGTTGAGAAGGGCGAGCTTCAGCTGCCCGAAACCGGGGCCGCCGAGTTCCTTGTCGAGGAACACCGCCCAGAGACCCTGATCCTTGACCTGCTGCTGCAGCGGATCGACGAGCGCGCGGATCTTGGGGTCGCGTGACCGCACGGCATAGGGGAAGACGAGGTCGAGTGGTTCGATCTCGAGCTTGCAGAAGTCTTCGACCCAGTCGAGCTTCGCCTGGAACTCCGGCTCGGTTGAAAAGTCCCACGCCACGCTAAGTCCCCCTTGGTACTCGAATTGGCTGGGTGCACTATCCATCCGGGAGGCAGGGGGTGGCAAGCTGACGTCGACCCCATTAGCCGTCGGGGAGCGTCACACCACCCGGACGGTGTTGCTCCCTTCCCGCTTCGCTTGGTAGAGGGCGTTGTCCGCCCTTTGAAGTATTTCCTCGTCTATGCGTCGCGCGCTCGCCACCCCGATGCTGGCCCGGATCGAGATGCTGGACCCTTGCACGACGATCGGGTTGCGCAATGTTTCGAGTATCCGCTCGGAAAGCCGGCGCGCCTCGTCTGGACCACATCCGCGGCTGATGACGGCGAACTCGTCGCCGCCCAAGCGCACAGCCAGATCGTTCCCCCGGATGACTGATTGGATCCGCTTGGCGACTATCTTCAGCAGCTCGTCGCCGGTTGCGTGTCCGTAGGTGTCGTTGACCTCCTTGAACCCGTCCAGGTCCAGGCACAGAACTGACGACTCCACATCACTCACCTGAGCCGAGAACGTCTCGTTCAGCACGCGGCGGTTGGCCAGCCCGGTGAGAGGGTCCGATTCGGAGCTTCGCTTCAGGCCCTCGATCTGCTGGTGCAGGCGGATGGCCGTAGCGACGAGGTCCTTGATCCGGTCCAGCACCTGCGCCGAGCCGGTGGCGTGCGGGACTCCCGGTGGTGTCCAGAGGGTGAGGGTAGCCACGATCCGCCCGTCGAGACCCGCGACTGGAATCACGCTGACACTCGACAGCCCCTCTCTCCGGGCTGCTTCGGCGGTGTCCTCGTCGAGTTCCGACAACGACTGCGCCGTGACCGCGACACCGTTCTCGATCGCAGCCTTCCACGGTGAGCCCACGGGAGTAGACCTGCCGGACAGTTGCGCCGGCAGGCGGTCGCCGATCGCAGCGAGGGACTCGTCGGGAAGCCACAGCGTGATGCAGAACCGGGTCCCGACATCCGGCAGCATGGCTTCTCCAACGCCTTCCAAGGCCATGGCGAGCGGCTTCTCGTCCAGCAAGCGGTGGAGGACTTCGGCGTATATCTCTGCTCGAACCGGACGCCGGCCCAGCAGCCAGAAACCCTTGGCCAGCCCGCCCGTACCATCAGGAGCAGGGCCACCCGAAAGCTCGAGTGTCACGTACGAGCCGTTCTTGTGGCGCAGGCGGTAGAAGATCGAACCGCGCGGCACGTAGCCGACCGCCGATTGCGCAGCGACCGCGGCGAACAGGCCGGCGTCGTCGGGGTGCAGGAATTCGAGCCCGTAGCGGCCGACGACCTCCTCGGCCTCGTACCCGAGGATCTCCGTAACACCGCGGCTGGCGAAGCGGACTGCCAGCGAGGCATCCGCCACCACCACCAGATCGCTGCTGTGGGACAGCACCTCGGCAACCAGGGACTCCTGATCGCTCGGCTCAGCGATGGCATCGTCCACTGCCGGCATGATAGGCAGCGGGTGGCTACTTCGACGGTCGGCGGTTGCCCGGCAAGGCGGTCGTCACGCCGTGACGCGGCGGAGAGCCACCATGGCCACATCGTCGGGAGGGCTGTCGAGGCCGAACATGCCGTGGATGACGCGCAGGCAGAGCACCTCGGGGTGAACCGGCTCGACCAGTTCCTGCAGTCGCCGCAGGCCCTCCGAGAGATGCTCCCCGCGTCTCTCGATGAGGCCGTCGGTGTAGAAGAGGAGCAGCGCGCCGTCTTCCAAAGTGAAGGTCGCGCACTGCGCTTCGGCTTCGCTGGGGCTGCCGAGCGGCACACCGACCGGTAGGTCGAGGAGCTGCGTTCCGGTCGACGGCGACGCCAGAACGGGAGGCGGATGCCCGGAGCTCGCGATGCGGAACTCGCGATACGGCGGGTCGCTGACCGCGCACACCGCGGTGGCCAGGATCTCCGGCTCGAAATAGGAGATCTTCCTGGAAGTCAGCGCGAGGACCTCTCCCGGCTCGAGATCCAGGAGCGCGTACGCTCGCAGAGCACTGCGCGTCCGGCCCATGATGACAGCGGCCGGCAGGCCCCGGCCGGCGATGTCGCCCACCACGATCCACAGCTGGCCGGACGGGGACACGAAGCCGTCGAACCAGTCACCGCCCACCGTTCGGTCCTCGGGCGTCATGTAGCGGGTGGCGAACTCCAACCCTGGCAACGGCGGCATCCGCCCCGGCAACAAGCTCTTCTCGAGCAAGGACGCGGCGGACTTCTCGGCGGCCAACTGGAGGGCCTGAGTCGCGCCGGACACCCGGTCGGCGACGACCTGGAGCAGCTGGGCCTCGGAGGGAGTGAACGGCAGGTCTTGCAGCCGGCCGACGTGCAACACACCGAGCAGGCGCGGCCCGGCGAGGAGCGGAACGCCGAGCATCACCCGGATGCCCTTCTCCCAGAGGATCGGGTTGGCGACCGTCGTGGAGTCAACCCTGTCCAGCAGGACCGGCTCGCGCTGAGCGGCGATGCTGCCGGCGAATCCTCTTCCGACAGGAATGCGAACACCCTGCCGGACCTCTTCCTCTATACCGTGGGCGGCCGTCGCGACGAGCTGGCCGGTGCCCTCGTCGAGGAGCAGCACAGCCGAAGTATCGGCCCGCAGGATGTCGCAGACCCGGGAGAGGAGCTGCTCGAGGAACTCTTCCATCCCGAGGACCGAAAGCGTGTTGTCGGTCAGGACCTGCAGCTTCTCGAGTGGTCCTGCCACCCCGCGCTCGGTCGGCAGGATTCTTTCCACACTCACTTCCTACCCAATCAGCATCCAGACAATTCGCCGCCCCCGCTTACCCGCTCCGCCCGCAGCTGCGCGCGGCGGACCTTCCCGGCGTCGTCACGCAGGGCCTCGTCGACGAACTCGAACGATCTGGGGATCTTGTAATTCACCAGCCTGTCCTGGAGAAAAGACCGGAGTTCTTGCTCGTCGAGCGCCTCTCCTTCGGTTTCTACGATGGCGTGGAGCCGGTTGCCCAGGTCGTCGTCGGGCAGTCCGATCACCGCAACGGAGCGAACGGCCGGGTGCTCCTGCAAGGCCGACTCGACCTCCGCCGGGTAGATGTTTGCGCCGCCGCAGAGGACCATGTCCTGCATGCGGTCGCCCAGATACAGGTAGCCGTCCTCATCGACCCAACCCACGTCGCCGAGCGACTCCCAGCCGCCTTCACGCGACCTCGCTTCGGCGCCGATGTAGCGATAGGTGGGTTTCTCGCGGCCCGAGCGCATCCAGATCTCGCCTTCCGAGCCGGGGGGCAGCTCGTGGCCGTCGGCGTCGAGGATGACGATCTGCCCGTGGCTCGGCCGGCCGACCGAACCGCGGTGTTCCAGCCACTCCCCGCCGGTGATGACCGTAGCCGCCTGACCCTCCGTGCCGCCGTAGAGCTCGATGATGCGATCGGGGCCGAGCCAGTCGATCCATGCCTGCTTCAGCCACGCGGGGCACGGCTCGGCCAGGTGCCAGACCCAGCGTAGCGACGACAGGTCGTACTTGGTGCGCACGTCGTCGCTGAGCCTGAGGATCCGCTTCATCATCGTCGGCACGAGATAGATCACATCGGCCCTGTGCTCGTCCACCGCAGCGAGCGTCGCTTCCGCATCGAAGCGCGGCAGCACCGCGACGTGGTTGCCTTTCAACAAGGCGCCGCACGACCACACGATCGGTCCGTTGTGGTACATCGGTCCCGGCATCACAAACGACCCGTCGTCGCTGAACAGCAGCGGCGAAGGCTGCTCGGGGTCGATCACCGACGGGTCCCCCGACACGATCAGCTTCGGCCGTCCGGTCGACCCTCCCGACGTGGGGGCCTTCCACGCCGGCGACACCGCGTCTGGCAGCGGCCAGTCGTCGAGATACGGCGGCACGTCGAGAGGTTCCGGGCCGAGCACCGCCTTCGGGCGGGCGAGCTCGATGATCGCCTCGAACTCCCGCGCCGGCAGCCGCGACGACACCGGTTGGGGGATGGCGCCGAGCTTCCAGCAGGCGGCGGTAGCGACGAACCACCCGACCGAGTTCGCCAACGCGATGGTGACCATGTCGCCCGTCTCCACACCCTTGGCCTGGAGGCTGCGGGCCATGCGGTTGGAGAGCGACTCGAACTCGGCCCGGGTCACGCTCTCGGTGCCGCAGGTGATGGCGGGTCGGTCCGGGGCGGCTGTCGCGAGATCGGTCAGCCTTCTCGAGTAGGAGATCATTGCCACGGCTTCGCAGCGTAGGTCGGAGTGTATGGCCCCTGGTTTTCTCAGGCTTTACGAGCCTGTTCGTTAAGCCTGCATTCAGGATGGCCGGTCATTGTTGGCCGCCGTGGGGCCAACAATGACATCCGCGGGCGCCAATCCATGCTGAGCCTGGGCTACGTCTGGAACGAGCTACATCGCAGATCCGGGCGCACCATCGTGACGGCGCTCGGCCTCGCCGCCGGCGTGGGTCTCGTGATGGCGATCAGCGGCGTGTCCGACGGTTTGTCCCAGGCGCAGAACCGGGTCCTGTCCCCGCTCGGTTCCGTGGGCACCGACATCATCGTCACCAGGACGGTGGCGCCGACCACGTCAACCGCGAGCAGCTCGACCTCCAACGGAAACCAGGGTTCGCAAGGGAGTGGCTCGCAGGGCGGGGGAGCGGGCCCCGACCGAGGCAGCGGCGGGTTCTTCGCCACCGGTCCCGGCGGTCCAAACGGACGTTTGAGCCAGCTCAACTCGGCTGACACAAACGCGCTCCTCAACGCCAACTCCTCAGTCCTCACGGACCTGTCCAAGCTCGGGCCCGCAGGCACCAAGTTCGTGCACGACTTCTTCGTCCCGGGCACCCTCATAACGTTCCCCAGCCAGGCGGTCTCCGTGGTGTCGGCGATACCGCATGTCACGTCGGCCGTCGGGGCGCTGACCCTGCAGGCGGTTCACGAGAGCGGGACTGTCCCGTCGGTGGTGGCCACGTTCCAGACCGGTGGACAGACGATCAACGCCACGACGACGCCCCCACCGCTGACCGCAGCCCAACGCCAGGCCACCTTCGACTGCCTGCAGAAGGCCGGCCTGATCGGGAGTGACTCGACCTCGACCGGCGGTGGCACCTCGGGCTCGGGCGGCACCGGCGCCACGGGGGGCAGCGGCGGCACCGGCGGCACCGGATTCAGGCGGGTCGGCTTCAACTCCGACAATCCGGCGTTCATCGCCTGCCTGCCCGCCGCGCAGCAGTCCTACATCACCAAGGTCGTCGTCCCTGCGCAGACCATCCGCCAGGTGCTCAACCCGCCCTCGACCGATACCTCCACGTCCACCTACACCGTCGCCGGGGTCGATCCCACCCACCCCAACACCGGCGTCATCACCAAGGCGCAGCTCGTGTCGGGTCACTGGTTCGACGCCAACGCTGCCAAGGCGGCGAACGAGGTGCTCGTGAACAATGCCTACGCCAGCACCAAGAAGCTGACCGTCGGCGGGACCCTCACTATCAACGGGACCAACTACAACATCGTCGGTCTGGTCTCCCCGACGCTCACCGGCAACGTGTCGGACATCTACTTCGAGCTGCCGACCATGCAGAACCTGTCCTCCAGCTCCCAGCGCGTCAACGAGGTGCTCGTCTCCGTCCACGACTCCAGCCAGGTGAGCGCGGTGGGGGCGGCGATCAAGAAAGCCCTCCCCGGCGCGCAGGTGCTCACCTCGAAAGACCTCGCCGACCAGGTAACGGGCAGCCTCGCCAACGCCCACCGCCTGGCCAGTGACCTCGGAGGCGCGCTGGCGATCGTGGTCCTACTCGCGGCATTCGCCATCGCCGCCCTGCTCACCCTGTCGAACGTCGCCAAGCGCGTCCGTGAGATCGGCTCGCTGCGTGCGATCGGCTGGTCGCGCGGTCTCGTCGTGCGGCAGCTCATTGCAGAGACGCTCGGCATCGGCGTGCTCGGCGGCGTCCTCGGGATCGGTGTCGGCCTGGTGATCTCGGCAATCATCGGTGCGGTCGGGCCGGGCCTGACCGTCACGAGCAGCGGCCTCACCGTCGGTGCCTCCTCGGTCAGCTCCCTCATCCACCAATCCACCACCGGATCGATTTCGACGATCGTCCATCTCACGGCGCCGATCTCCATGAGCTCGCTCCTGCTCGGGTTCGCCGGCGCTCTCCTCGGTGGTCTGCTCGCCGGGATCATCGGAGGTTGGCGAGCGGCGCGGCTCTCACCTGCTACCGCTCTGAGGGACCTGGGATGACCGAGCCGCTGTACTCGCTCGAGGGTGTCGGGCGTTCGTTCTCGAAGGGCGGCGTCACGGTCGACGCAGTGCGGTCCATCGACCTCGACATCGCCCAAGGAGAGATGGTGTCGATCGAAGGTCCGAGCGGTTCGGGCAAGTCGACGCTGCTGCAGTTGCTCGGCGCGCTGGACACGCCGACGCGCGGCTCCTTGCGCTTCGACGGCCGCGAGCTGGCGCGCGAGTCCGACAAAAGCCTCACCGGGCTGAGGAGCAAAGAGATCGGCTTCGTGTTCCAACACTTCAACCTGATCCCCACGCTCACCGCGCAGGAGAACGTCTCCGTCGCGATGGTTCCCGCCGGAATCCCGCACGCCAAGCGCGCGGAGCGGGCCACCGAGCTTCTGGAGCAGGTCGGTCTCGGCCATCGGGTCGATCACCTCCCGTCGCGCCTGTCGGGTGGCGAGCAGCAGCGGGTCGCGATCGCGCGAGCACTCGCCAACTCGCCTCGCGTCGTCATCGCCGACGAGCCCACCGGCAACCTCGACTCCGAAACCGCCGCCGAGGTGATCTCCGTCCTCGCCGGCCTGCGCCAGACCGCCGGCGTCACCCTCATCCTCGCCACCCACGACGACGAGATCGGCCGCATCGCCGAGACCCGCGTACGGCTCAAGGACGGCTCCATCATCTGAGCGGCGATTGGGCCGCTGGACTAGGTCAAGGCGGCGTACGGACGCTCGATCCAGTGGGTGTGCCGCCAGCGCTCCCACTCGTCCGCGTCGGTGGATGGCCTGCAGATCAGGTACCCCTGCGCGTGGTCCACGCCGAGGGTCGTGAGAGCGTCCAGCTCCTCTGGTCGCTCGATGCCCTCGGCCGTGACGGACGCGCCGAGGTCCAAGGCCAAGAGCATGATCGCGGTGATAAACGACCGGCGGGCCAGGTCGCGGTCTATGTCGATGATGAGGGACCTGTCGATCTTGATGATGTCTGGCCGCAGATTCAGTATGTGGTGGAACGACGCGTAACCCGCCCCGGTGTCGTCGACGGCGAGCCGCAGCCCCAGACGTCGGAGCGGATCGAGCACCGCTTGGATCTCCGGGTAGGAAGCCACGGCGCTGTGCTCGGTGATCTCGAGGATCACACGCGACAGGATGTCCCGGTGCTCGGCGAGCGCATCGGCGAAGCGCTGGTCGAGGACGCACACGGGTGAGGCGTTGACCGACAGCGCCACCCCTTCTGGGAGAACGGACAGCGCGTCCAGCGCCCGGCTCAGCGTGAGGAGCTCCAGGTCGGCCGCTCGTCCTACTTCTTCGGCCATTGGGAACACCGTTGAGGGGGAGCTGCCGTCGGTGAATCGCGCGAGCGCCTCCGCCGCGATCCACTCGTGCGTCGTCAGGTCGATGACGGGTTGGAGTGCCACCGTGACCGCTTCGCCTTCGATGATCCGCTGGATGTGGCGGGCGGCATCTACGAGCGCGGGTGTCAGCCGCTCGGAAGACACAACCGTGCGTGCTCCCCGAAAGCCCGCAACACCGCCGTGCGTCCCCAGGACGGGGACGGCGTTGCCGATCATGACCACCTTGTGGCCGTCCGCGTGCAGCCACGTCAACGCGACGTCGTCCCAACCGGTCCAGTTCTCGACGGCTGCCGCGAAGATCGAACGGGCTCGAGGCACATCGGCGTCGTCAATGAAGTCGAACATGGACCGACCAACCATTTCCGACGGCGCGCGTCCGAGAAGGCGCGCGACGGCCGGGCCGCAGGACGAGATAACCAGGCGGGAGTCGGCTTCCCAGGTCCATTCCCGGGTGGTGGCTGCCATGTCGGCGAGCCGGGTGTCGGTCCTGTCCAATCGGTGCCGCAGGCGACGGATCTGTGCCCGGGAACGCCAGAGGACGCCCGCGAGGAACGCGGGCCACATCAGGGCGGTCCAGGCGGCGTAGCCTTCGCCGGCCCAGAGGTAAACACGTGGTTCGTGCCCCAGGAGCGGGGCCACCACCGCCACGACGGTGGAGACCGCCAGCGCTGCGGCCAGGGCCATCAGCAGTCGATCACCACCGGCGGTGGCTAGACGCGGCGCGAATCGCCTCTCGCCCATATCTACCGATTTGGGCCTTCCACGCAGCCATTCTGAGCCAATATTTCACTCTATGTCCAGGCATCAGCACATTCCGTGGCAAAATCGGGGCCCGTGGCCGAAAAACCCGAAATCCGCGGGCGCTCAGGGGCTAGGTAAGGCGAGTCCCCTCGGCCCCTTGTCTCTCGATGCCCTCCAACAGGTAGTTGAGGCCTTCTGCGAACTGCAGCGGAGTGGTGTAGGCGGCGAGCCGGTCCGCAAGCTCGTGATCCAGCGAGCCTGATCGATCCGGCTCCCATCCGGACCTCGAGGCTTCCAGCGCGGCGAACCCGACGGTGTAGGTGTGGATCGCCGCGTAGGCGCGCTGCGCAGATTGCTCGTCGCCGAGGGCGCGCCGCAGTACAGCCATGGCCGCCTCCATCCTGGCGACCGCGGCCGGGAACACGACCGGGTGCGTCAGGTACACGTGCAACGCCGCCGGTTGTGAGACAAGGAAGTGCCTCAGCTTGTCGGCGGCTTCGGAGATCCAGGCCTTCCAGTCGCCTTCGTCGGCTCGTGGCTGCCACGCCCTTGTCAGAAGGCGGTCGACGACCTCGTCGAGGAGGTCGTTCTTGTCGCGTACGTGGCGGTACAGCGACATCGGGGCGACGCCCAGGTCCGAAGCGAGACTCCGGATGGTCATCTGCTCGAAGCCGCCGGAGCTTCGCACCGAGCGGATTGCCGCGTCGACGATCTGGTCGCGGCTTATCGAACCCCAAGGTGCTCGGGCGTTGCTGGCGGGAATCTTCGCTGCACGCGCCACCTGCTTACCCTACCAATGGCCTTCCGTTCGGCTACCTACCTGCATACGGCTACTTACCCGTTTCAGAGTCGGCGGCCGTGTGGTCGCTGGAACTCACGCCGACCTGCTCTTCATCTCGGTCGGGCTTGTCCGGGGCGTGAGGCACCAGGACTATCACGTGGTCACCCGGGCGTAGAACCGTGTCGGCATTGACGACGCGGGTTCGGTGGCGGTGCCGCACCGCCACAGGTGTGGTCTCAGCAGGCCAGTCGATGTCCTGAAGGCGGCGCTCGGCTCCGGGCATGGTCGCGGAGAGGGCGACCTCCAAGATCTCGTAGCCGGGGAGGGGTGAAGGCGGCACCCGTGCGGAGGCGGCGGGATCGGGGGTCGCCCACTCTGCTGCGACGTTGCCTTGGGAAGCATCGCGCGGGTAGCTGAGAAGCCGGTTCGACATCGCCTGTATCACGTCGTGACTCGTGATCCACCCGACGATCCTGTTGCGGTCCTCCGACAGGACGGGCAGCCCGTCAGGTCCGTACAGCACGAGCTGGCGCAAGGCGTGCTCGAGGGTCTCGTCCGGGAAGAGTGCCTGGGGGCTGCGCCGCTCGATCAAATGCCCCAGGTCGGCAGCCCAGTCCTCGCTCACGGCGCCGTTCTTCAAATCGACTTGACGCCGTTCCTCGGCGGCGACGGCTATACCGGGGATATCGCCTCCCGGGATGGGTTTCATCGTTTCGGAGACCGTCAGTGTCTGAAGCAGGCTGGCGGGGCGAGGCCGTTCGATGTCGGTCCCTCGCCGGAGCAGCTTCGTCGTGTAGATGGTCCCGTGGCTGAGCCGCTTGGACAGGCCCGCCGAGATCCCCGCTGCGAGCATCACCGGCAGGGTGAGGCTGAAGTTTCCGGTCATCTCGACCACGCTGGCCATCGCGGTGAGCGGTGCCTGGGCGGCGCTCGCGAACACCGCGCCCATCGCGATGACCCCATAGATGGCCGGTGATCCCACCCCGGTACCGAACAGATGCCGTGCGATCTCACCGAACGCCGTACCTGCCATCGCCCCGGTGAACAGAGATGGGGCGAACACGCCGCCCGAACCCCCGATGCCGATGGTCAGGCTGGCGGCGACCATCTTCGCGACCGTGAGAACGACCAGGAGCCACAACACGACGTGGCCGCTGATCGCCAGGTCCATGACCGGGTAGCCCACCCCGTACATCTGCGGGAGTGCGAGCAACAACGCGCCCAGGACGACCCCACCGACGGCAGGCCGAGCCCATTCGGGCCGGCCGTGCCAAGCCTTGTCGCAGAAGTCTTCGATCTTGTACAGCACGGTCTTGAAGCCCACGCCGAGCAATCCTGCGATCAAACCCAGCAGGGCGACGAGGAGGAAGTTGTAGTCACCGACCAGATTCAGGTCGTGGGGGATCTCGGTGAAGAACGGGGCGGAGCCGAAGAAGGCCCGGCTGATCAGATCGGCGCCGGCGGCCGACAGGATCGCGGCGAACACCGCGTCGATCGACAACTCTCTCAGGATCAGCTCGAGGCCGAAGAACACGCCGGTGATCGGTGCGTTGAACGTCGCAGCGATACCGCCGGCGGCACCGCATGCGACCAGGACGCGCAGCCGGGTCTCGGACATGCGCACCACTTGGCCGAGGCTCGACGCCAGCGCGGAGCCGATCTGCACGATCGGTCCCTCCCGGCCGACCGACCCGCCGACACCGATGCACAGGGCGGAGGCCAGCGCCTTGACCACGGTGACCTGGGGACGGATGCGCCCTCCGTCCTCGGCCACGGCGATCATCACTTCCGGCACACCGTGGCCTCGGGCCTCCCGCGCGAAGCGTTGGATCAAAGGCCCGTAGATCAGCCCGCCCAGGACCGGCACGACCAGCAGGAATCCCGTGCCCAGCCAGGGCAGGTGCAGGCTGCCGACCCTTCCCTGCTGGCCGAACTGCTGGTGACCGGTGGCCAACCAGGTGAACTCGAAGATGAGCCACCGGAAGCCTACGGCCCCCAGCCCGGCGCCCGCCCCCACAGCGAGAGCCATCACGATCATCCCTGTGCGCGACGCCCGTAACCAGGCCGAGAGACGAGCTAGCGGCCCATCCGCAAGGTCTTGTCCAGGCTGTCTTCCGGACTGATTTCCTGACTGATGGCCAGGAGCAAATCCTCCGTCACCGTTGGATGAGCTGGATGTCGAGCGTCCGGGGCCGCGGTCCTCTCGAATCGCTCTCAACCTCTCCTCCTCGGCGCTCACCAGAGCCGGTGCCAGGGTGCGTACAAGTAAGCATGCTACCAGACTGTCGTACTAGTACACAAAGCTGGTCGAGTGGCGGGCCGAGTCTTCGTCGCCAGCCTCGCCGTGCTGCGCTACGGGTGCGATGGAGCGGCCGGCGCACCGTCCAGCTCGAACATCAACTCGTCCGGGTAGCACCACCACCAGTCCTCGCCCGGCTCGTACGAGCGGATCAGCGGGTGGTCGGGGTGTTCGTGCCAGTGAGCCGTGGCGTGGCGGTTCGGGGAGTTGTCGCAGCACCCGACGTGCCCGCAGCGCATGCACAGGCGCAGGTGCACCCAACTCCCGCCGATCCGGAGGCAGTCCTCGCAGCCATCGCTCGAGGGGTTGACCTCCTGCGCGGTGTCGAGGTGGCTGCAAGTCTGAGGCATCGCACTCCCTCCGGGCCAAGGACCGACCCGGTGATACCACACACCGCTCCTGTACACGGCAACACGCCGGGCGAGGCACCCCACGTGTGCTTCGAACGCCTGGCGCTAGGGTGCATCCCGGTGGTGGCCCAAGAGACTCCTCGACCATGACCGAGCCGCCGATCCATCCCGACCTTGGGCCTCTCGCCGGCCTACTCGGAACCTGGTTGGGCTCGGGCCGCGGCGACTACCCGACGATCGAGCCGTTCGAATATCACGAGACGGTCACCTTCACCCACGCCGGCAAGCCTTTCCTTATATATACGCAGCGCACGGCGGACGCCCGCGACGGCAAGCTCCTCCACGGCGAGACCGGCTACTTCCGTCCGGTGGGGAAGGCCCGGGTCGAGATCGTGATCGCGCAGCCGAGCGGCATAGTCGAGGTGTTGGAAGGCCATTTCGACGGGACGACCATGAAGGTGCGGTCCACGCATGTCGGGCGCACTTCCACGGCCAAGGAAGTGACCGAAGTCGAGCGCGACATCACCTTCGCCGGCGACACGCTTCGCTACGAGCTCCGGATGGCGGCCGTCGGGCAGCCGCTGCTGTACCACCTGTCGGCGACCCTGCAACGCTCTGAAGCGCCGGCGGGCCATGGTTCGGCGGCCGTCGCCTAGGCTCGGCGGTGCCAATTAGCCGACCTGACGGGGGTTTTCGCTGTTGAAGAACACGGTTGATCTTCCAGGCGGGAGGCGCGCGAGCTACCAGGTCGTGGGCAACGGGCGACCGACGTTGATGTTCCCCGGCGGCCCCGGCTTCGCTGCCGATTACATGCTCCCGGACGCGGAGATGTTCGCGGACGTGCTGCAGAGCTACTTGATCGACCCGCACGGATCGGGCGAGTCGACGCCTCCGCTGGACCCGGTCGAGTACACGCCGGAAGGTCATGCCGCCTTTTACGAGGAGGTGCGCCAAGCGCTCGGGTTGCAGGACGTGATTGTGTTCGGCCACTCCTTCGGGGCGATCACCGGGCTTGCTTACTGCGGGATGTACCCGGGGGCGGTGAGCCGTCTTGTTTGCGTAGCGGGGAGCGCGGCGAGCGGTGAGGCCACCGGCGCGGGACCCGGCTCGGGCATCGAGCAGCAGTGGGAGAGCGCGCTGAGCCGCCACAGCGACGCCGAGTGGTACCAAGAGGCCCGGTCGATCCTCGACAGCTGGACCGAGCGCGTGCTGGCGACCAACAACCCCGCCGAAGTCGAACAGATGATGGTCACCGTCCTTCCGCTCTACACCGCCCACCCGGAGAAGCCGGAGGTGGCACAGGCGCTGCGGGCGATGGACGAGTATCTGACCGCCGACCTCGCGTGCATGAAGGCGTGGGAGAGCGGCGTGTACCAGAGCTTCGACCTCCGCACCCTGGTGCAGCGGATCCAGTGCCCCACGCTCGTGGTCGCCGGCGAGCTCGATTTCATCTGCGGGCCGCCGAGCGCAGAGCTCATCGCCGAGACGATCGACGACTGTCAGAAGGTCGTCATCCCCGACTGCGGGCACATCCCCGTCTGCGAGGCGCCGGCTGTCTACCGCGAAGCGGTCGAGAAGTTTCTGAAGGCCGGCGCCTAAAACGGTTCGCGCCAGCGCGACGACCGCGGCTCAGCAGCGCTCGGTCAGTGCCGCTAGGACGGATCCGCGCGTGCCTCACGGCACATGTCAGGAAGCTTTGTGAGGATGTCGCGTGCCTCGGCCGCGTCGCGATCGCGCGCGACGCAGAACACACTGCGCCCAGCGGTGTCGAGATGGATACTCGCTAGACGGAGCCGTCGTTGAAGCGGACCCTCGGTCCAACGCATGCTCTGTACCTTCGCCAGCGGGACCCGGTCGGTGACGTGCCGCAGTCGCCCGCTCGTCGTGATGACGTAGCGCGGGTTGGCAGCGAAGGAGAGATTGCGGAACCGCAGCGGTGCCTTCCAGCGCGCCCGCTTCGGAGGCGGGACCGGGTTCGCAGGCACGCCCGGCATCACGAGGTTCACGAGCCAGTCGGCTTCCTCGCGCGTTCCGACAGGGATGAGTGCCTTGCCGGCTCGGCGCGCCGCTCGGTTCTGGCGGCCTGACACGTTGCGGCCGGCGACGTCGGCTTCGACGCGGACCCAGCCGAAGGGTCGCCACAGGACGGGCTGGATCGTGCGTAGCGCCTGGATGCGTCCCCACGGGATGGTCTCCGCGCTGGTCTGAATCAGGCCGGTGCGGACGTGCAGTCCGTCACGTCCGGTTCCGAGGCTCAGGCGGTACTCGCCGTTGAAGCGGGTCCACATGGCGGCGAGAAAGGCGAGGATGGTGCTCGTCGATCCGGCGAAGGCGCCACTGGCGGCGGAGGGTGCCGCGACAGCGACGCAGACGAGTACCACCACGATGACATACACGTACAGCGCAGCGCTGCTGGTGAGGATCGAGCCGACGAGGCGCGCAGGGTCGACCGTGAAGAGAGGGGTGAAGTCGATCGCGGCTGTGGGCTGCGGCGCCGGTGCGGCCGCCTCGACGGCAGACGTACGCCTCCGCAACAACTCGGCCCTCACGGCCTCGGCGTACGGCGCTGGCATGTAGGCGAGACGGCCGGTCGAGCGGCTCCCCGACGCCATGCGGATCCGCAGCTCGGCCAGGCCGAACATGCGCGCCAGGCCGGGGCTCACGATGTCGATCGCCTGGATCTGGGAGAACGGGAAGCGCAGCGACTGCCGGCGCAGCAGGCCGGTCTCGATCTGCAGCGCGCCGTTGGCGAGGCGCCACCGCGTCACCAGCCACGACACGACGCCCATCATTAGGAAGAAGACGACGATCCCGATGCGGATGAACTCCGATGTGCGGTTGGTCGAGTTGACGCCGCCGAGGACGGCCAGCGCGACGACTACGAGTGCCGGACCGGCGCGCGCGACAGGGGACGCGGGGTGGAGTCTTTGCCACTGGCCGGTGAGAGCGGGTGGAGGAGTCGTCCACGGCTGGGCGGCCGGCGGGTTGTACAGCGGTGGTGGGTACCCGCCGGGCGGTTGCGACTGCGGGGCTGGCTGCCGCGGCGGTGGTGGGGGAGGCGGTACCGGCTGGTAGTCGCTCACAGTCCCGCCAAATGACTTTCGCCGAGACTGGCCAGCTGGTCCCTCAACCGGGCTGCATCATTCGCATCCAGGCCCGGGATCCTCGCGTCGCTTGCTGCCGCGGCGGTGTGAAGCCGGACCGTCGCCAGACCGAAGATCCGCTCGAGCGGTCCGGCTGTGACGTCCACGAACTGCATCCGCCCGTAGGGGACCACGGACATGCGCCGGAACATCAGGCCCCGGCTGACGATCAGGTCTTCGGCGCGCTCGGTGTAGGCCCAGGCGCGCACCCGCCGGCCGAGCATCCAGTCCATCACCAGTCCTGCCACCACGAGGACGCCGGCGACCACCGCGGCCGCCACCGCCGATCCCGACACGGCGCTCGGGACGGCCGTGACCAGGATCAGCGGGACGAATATCGCCGCCACTTCCAGGCGGCGCAGGCTCCGCAGCTTCGGAGAGGGGTGCCCCCAGCTGAGGCCTGCCTCGAACGACTCGGTAGGGCTTGCCACGTACACATCCTTGCATCGCCGGGCGTCGCGACGCGGGCAAGGATCGGCACGCTCCTTGAGGGCTAGATCGACTGAGGGCTAATAGCGTCCGCCGGCGGTTCGCGTCCGGTGCCGAGCAAAGAAGTAGACGACCGCCAAGACGATCAAGAAGAACAACAACGGGTGCACCGTGACACCGAGGGCGATCGCGATCGCGGTGATCAATAAGGCGATGAGGATGTCGATGATCACGCCGAACCTCCTATTCAATGGCTGGCCCGAACCCTTCCCGTTGGACCATCGCCAGAAACTGTCGTGCCACGACTGAACTCTGAACGACCCTGTGAACAGTGCCGAAGGGGACATACCCGAAGCACCTTCTTGGCTTGGGGCTCCTGCAAGCCCACCGACGAAGCTCTGTACCTGTCGCGCACGCCGGGGGTAGAAGCAGCGGGTGACTGCTCTCGGACAGGTGAGTCTCCACCTCGATCTCACCGAGGTGGTGGGCGGACCCGCCCGCCGGACGGTCGTGTTGCTCCTTGCAGGGGTGCTGGGGCTCCAAGCGGCGGACATCGGAGCCGTCGGGGCGCTCGCCGAGCCGTTGGAGAAGGCGTTTCACATCGGGAACACCGATCTGGGGCTGCTGGTCACGGTCACCACGCTCGTGGGAGCCGTCGTGACTCTGCCGTTCGGGAAGTTGAGCGACCGCCGCAGCCGAACCCTCCAATTGCCGATCGTCGTCTCGATCTGGGCGGTAGCCACCGTGCTGAGTGCGGTGTCGACCTCGTTTGCGATGCTCCTTCTTTCGCGTCTTGCCCTGGGCGGAGTGGTCGCCGCCGCGGGGCCTGCCATAGCGTCTCTCGTAGGCGATCTCTTCCCCGGCGACGAGCGGGCGAGACTCTACGGCTACATCCTGACCGGCGAGCTGATCGGCGCCGGCATCGGGATCCTGCTCGCCGGCGCTCTGTCGGATCTGTTCGGCTGGCGGGCCGCCATTGGGGTGCTGGCGATTCCTGCGTGTTTCCTCGCGTGGGCGTTGCGCCGATACCTGCCCGAGCCGGCGCGCGGTGGCCAGGCGCATCTGCAGGTGGGCGACGACCACATCGTCACGGAAGACGAAGCGCAAGCGGGCGATCCCGCAGCGGCGGCCGTCTCGCCCGAACGCGAGGGGTCGGCAGCCGGCGAGGGAGAGGCCCAGTTCGGGCTCGATGAGCCGTCCGCGGTCGAGCAACAGGCCCTGGACGCGGGAGCCGAGCCCTACCCCGACACCGTGGTCGACGGCACCGAGGAGATGAACCTGTGGGATGCCGTCGTCTACGTGCTCAGGGTGCGGACCAATGTCGCGCTCATCGTGGCCTCGGGACTCGGGTACTTCTTCTTCGCGGGTCTCGAGACGTTCGCTGAGTTGTACTTCCGGGCGCGCTTCGGGGTCAGCCAGTCGTTGGCGGCGTTGCTGTTCATCCTGGTTGCAGCCGGGGCGCTGGTCGGCGTCGTGGTCAGCGGCCGCCTTGCCGACCAGCTCATACACAAGGGGCGAACGACCGCACGGCTCGGGGTGGCCAGTGTCGCGTACATCGCGAGCACGGTGCTGTTCATTCCCGGGGCGCTGCTGACGAGCCTCGCTCTTTGTATCCCCGTCTTCTTGATAGCTGCAGTGGCGCTCGGTGCGGTGAACGCGCCTGCCGACGCCGCCCGCCTCGACGTGCTTCCCTCCCATCTGTGGGGACGCGCCGAGGCGGTTCGCACGGTCTTCCGCCAGCTTCTGCAGGGATTCGCCCCCGTGGTGTTCGGGGTCGTGTCAGCCGCGTTCGGGACGGCGGGAGGGGGCTTCGCTGCCGGCATCAACACGACCTCGGCACACGGATCGCTGACAATGGCCCACGGCCTCGAGGTCGCGTTCATCCTCCTGTCGATCCCGCTGGCGGCGGCCGGCGCGATCCTCTGGTTCAGCCAGTCCCGGTACCTGAGGGACGTCGTGGCCGCGCGGCGCTCCGATGAGAACCGTGCCGCCGCCGCTGAAGTTGCGCGATGAGCACTCGATCCAGCGCTACCGTGACCGCCGCATGCCCGCCACCCACAGCGCCGGCATGAAGGCACGAGCTCTCGCGCTCCTAGCCACCGCACTCCCCTGGCGGCCTGCGGGGGACCGAGTCGGCAGGCGTCCGCCCACCGCGCCTTTGGCGTCAGCCGTTGGCGCGAAGCTTGAAGTCGGCGCCGGCGGGGTCGGTGACGAGTGCCAGCACGCCGTAGGGAGTGTTGTCCGGCCCCTGCTTCACCGAGCCTCCCAAAGACTTGACGCTCTCGACGGCAGCAGCTGCATCGTCGACGTGCCAGTAGATGGCCCAGTGTTCACCGCCCGGTTGGAGCCAGTGGCTGGAGTCCATGATGCCGCCGCAGTCCTCGTCCGAGCCGCGAGCGCGGAAGGTGAAGTAGCGGAAATCGTCGGTATCGGAGACGGGATCGATGTCGTAGCCGAACAGGTCGCGGTAGAAGGCGACAGCTGTGGGATGGTCACGGGTGTGCAGCTCGAACCAGCTCGGAGCGCCATGCTCCCCGATCACCGTGAAGCCGCCGAAGGTGCCCGGCTGCCACAGGCCGAACACGGCACCGGTCGGGTCGGACAGCACTGCCTGCACGCCGAGGTCCGCGACTGGCATCGCGCCGCCGCGCACGGTCGCCCCGGACGCTTCGGCCCTCTTGAGGGTGTCGTCGATGTCGTCGGTGCAGAAGTACGGCTTCCAGGCGTTGTCGGCGGTCATCTCGCCCATGGACCCCATGCCGCCGGCGGTCGGGGCGCCGTCGCGGTCGAACATCCAGTACCCGCCGAACTCGGGCGACGGCTCGAGTGCTTGCCAGCCGAAGAGATCGCTGTAGAAACGCCGGCTGCCCTCTACGTCTGTCGTCCATAGGTCGGCCCAGCAGGGTGCTCCGACGGGTGCCGAAAGTCGGTTGGTCATCTTCGCTCCTCCTTCACGAGCTTGTTCGCCATTGGAGACGGCGCCGGCGAATCAAGGTCATCGGTACCGGAACAATCTGACCGTTCCGTTGACAGCTACCCGCTGGGGTCAGACGGTGGGCACCGGGATCAGCCGAGTGCTCCGGAGGGGGAGGGGACCGGGCCGGAACAGGTGAAACCCCTGGGCGCACCCGACCCCGAGCTCTCGGAGTGTGTGGAGCTCCTCTGAGCACTCGACACCCTCGGCAACAATCTGTGCCCCCGTCTCCCGCGCGAACGCGACGAGCGACGCCGCCAGTGCCCTCCGACCGTTATCGATGTGGATGTCATGGGTCAGGCTCACGCCCAGCTTTGTGATGTCCGGCTTCACCCGGAGCGGGTCATCAACCTGCACAGCGATCTCGAGTTGGTCGCGGCCATGCAGGGGAGGCTTGGCATCGAGTTGGCGCGAGAGCACCGGCCGGCGCTGATACTGCTGGATCTGCACCTCCCTGACATCGGCGGAGAGGAGGTTCTGCAGGAGCTACGCCGGGATCCAGCGACGGCGGGCGTGACGATCATCGTCCTGAGCGCCGACGCCACGCCCGGTCAGGTCGACCGGCTGCTCGCCGGCGGTGCCAGTGCCTACCTGACGAAGCCCATCGACGTCCTGACTCTCATCCAGGTGTTGGGGGAGAGCCTGCGCATGGAGGGTTCTGACACGGCCGAACGGGCATCATCGTCCAGCTAGCTGTTGCGGGCGCGCCGAACGCCGGCCAGGTTCGGTTGAGGCAGAATCCTGTCATGGAAACACCGTTCACGCGGTTGGTCGGCTGCCGGGTGCCCATCCAGCAGGCTGGGATGGGGGCGACATCTTCGGTCGAGTTGGCGGCGGCGGTGGCCGGCGCCGGTGCCCTGGGAATGCTGGGCACGGCCGGCCTTCCGCCCGAGTCCGTTGTCCCCGCGCTCGACCTCCTGGCCGCCAGGACGGACGGGGTGTTCGGCGCCAACTTCCCCGGGCCTTTCCTCGACCGAGACGCCGTGTCGGCGGCCGCGTCGCGGGCCAGGGTCGTCGAGTTCTTCTACGGAGATCCCGACGCTGAGCTCGTCCACATGGTCCACGACGCGGGGGCTCTTGCGAGTTGGCAGGTTGGATCGGTGGATGAGGCGCGGGCCGCCGCGGGTGCCGGTTGTGACTTGGTGGTGGCCCAGGGTACGGAGGCCGGCGGCCACGTCCGCGGCCGGGTCGCGCTCCTGCCCCTGCTGGACGCCGTCCTCGACGCGGTCGACGTCCCGGTGGTGGCGGCGGGTGGCATCGGGTCGGCCCGGTCGTTGGCAGCCGTGCTGGCCGCGGGGGCTGCAGGCGCTCGCCTCGGCACTCTCTTCCTGGCGGCGAGCGAGGCGGACGTCCATCCCACTTACCGCGACGCTCTCATCGCCGCCGGTCCGGAAGATACCGAGCTGACCACCACCTTCTCAACTTGGTGGGACGCACCGCACCGGGTACTGCGCGACTGCATAACCGAAGCCCTGGCCGGCCAGGACGAGGTGGTGGGGGAGGTGGGATTGGCCGGCGGCCGGCGCCTTGCGATCCCACGTCTTTGTGTCCTGCATCCGGTGCAAGCAACGACAGGGCGAATCGAGGCCATGGCTCTCTACGCCGGCCAGTCGGTGGGCTATGTCCGTCAAGTCCGACCCGCAGCGGACATCGTGGCTGAGCTCGCCGCCGGCGCCGAGGAGCTCCTCGGCCAGCGCCTGCCGCAGTAGCTAACCGCTGGGTTCCTTCGGGAGCCCGAGGATGCGCTCCCCGATGATGTTCTTCTGAACCTGGGTGGTGCCGCCGGCGATGCGGCCTCCAGGCGCGGCGAGGAGACCTTGCGCTGCGGGAGTATCGAGCATGGAGGTCGCGCCGGCGGCGTCAACCCGTGCGACGGCGGCGTCGAACATCAACTCGGTCACGCCCAGCTTGGAAAGAGAAGATGCCAGTGAAGCCACCGGGCCTTGGCGGTTGCCGAGCGCGGCGAGCGCTTCGCCGCGGGCGAGCAGGGCCGTCACTCGGTCGCGGGCGACTGCGCTACCGTTGCTGCCCGCGCCGGCCAGGTCGGCGGTCATCCGGTCGAGACGCCGGCGCAGAGAGATGGATGCGCTGCCGATGTGGCCCCGCTCATTCGTCAGAGTCGCCATTGCCACCGACCAACCTTCGTGCTCGGGGCCGAGCAGGCAGTCGACGGGTACCCGGACCTCGTCGAGGAAGACCTCGTCGAATTCGGAGCCGCCGGTCATCTGGCGCAGCGGGCGCACCTCGATGCCAGGCAGCTCCATGTCTACCAGGAAGAAAGAGATGCCCTTGTGGCGGTGTGGCCCGGCGTGGTCCTCGAGGGGTCCCGTGCGGGCGAGGCAGATCCCCCGGTCGGCGACACGACCGTTCGAGCACCACACCTTCTGCCCCGATACGACGTAATGGTCGCCGTCGCGGGTGGCGCGAGTGGTGAGCGAGGCCAGGTCGCTTCCCGCGTTCGGCTCGCTGAACAGCTGGCACCACACCGCTTCACCCGAGGCAATCGACGGGAGGAGTGCCGCCTGCTGGGCGGACGTGCCGAAGCGCAAGAGTGATCCAGCGGCCAGAACGTGGCCGACCATGTTGAGAAACGGCGGTGCCTCCGCCCGTGCGCACGCGAGTATCCAAGCCGCGGTGTGTTCTGGTGTCAGGCCCCGCCCGCCGAAGCCAACGGGCCAGTGGATCCCTGCGAAGCCGGCTGAGTGGAGGCGCGCCTGCCACTGTTTGGCCTCGTCGACGCGGGCGGGGGGAACGATGGCGCCCCAGTCGTAGGGAACCCGGCCAGCCTGATGCTCGCTTGCCAGGAAGGCGGCCGCACGCGATGCGAACTCGGCGAGACCATCGGAGTCAGTCGTTGTCAGGTCCACGCGCGCTTCATCACGACAGGTGAGGGCAGACGGCTCAATATTCGTACCTGCGCGCCGCGTTTAGGGATGAGGGTGACGTGGCGGATCTTGGCGGCTTCGCCGGCGGCCGTCGTCGGCTCCAACTCCACACGCGTCAGCAGTTCGCGCAGCACCACTCTCATCTCGGTGGCGGCGAACGCCGCGCCGAGGCAGCGCCGGTTCCCGCCTCCGAAGGGCAGCCAGACGGCCGGGTCCGGCGGCTTGCCGACGAAGCGCTGCGGGTCGAAACGCTCGGGGTCCTCGTAGTTCGCCGCGGACTTGTGGACCAGGAGGATGGCGGGATCGACGAGCACGCCGGTGCGCAGCTGGTGCCCGGCGAACTCTGCCGGCCGGGTGACCCTGCGGCTGATGTCGGGCACGACCGGGCGTACCCGAAGGGTCTCGGTCACGACCGCGTCGAGGTAGGTGTCGTCCCCGTCACACGCCGCCGTTTGCGCCTTGGCGAGGACCTCGGGGTGGCGCACCAGCCGCTCGACCGCCCAGGCGAGTCCGGTCGCTGTGGTTTCGTGACCGGCGAGCAGCAGGGTGACCAACTGGTCGCGCAGTTCGGTGGGGGACAGGTGGTCGCCGTCTTCCTCTCGGGCTCGCACGAGGGTCGCCAGGACGTCGGACCGGTCCTCGAGGTCCGGGTCCGTCCGGCAGCGATCTATCTCCGCGTACAGGGCGGCGTTGGCGCGCGCCTCGATCGGCTTGAACCGTTTCCACGGCCACATCTCCTGCAGCCGGGGAAACGCGAACTGCATCATCGCCAGCAGGTTGAGGTCGACCAGTGGCGGCAGGGCCTCGCGGAGCTCCGCGAGGTGCGTTTCGTCGTCCGCCCCGATCACCGCCCGCAGGATCACCTCGAGGGTGATCACCTGGAACAGAGGTCGCGTCGCGAACTCCACGCCCACCGGCCAGCTCTCGATCTCGCGTGCCGCGATCTGGGCCATCATCGGTGCCAGCGCGTCAACGGACCTGCCGTGGAAGGCGGGGTTCATCAGCCTCCGCTGGCGGCGATGCGTGTCGCCGTCGGTGACGAGCACCGATGCGGATCCGAGCAGCGGCGCGAGGATGGTGCCGTTGGCCTCGCCGGCGCGGAACGTCTCGTGGTCGCCGCGGAACAGCTCCTTGATGTCGCCCGGGTCGCTCAGGTAGACGAGCGTCCCGAGCTTCCTGCCCAGGCGGAGCGTGAAGGTGGTCCCGTAACGGCGGGCGCAGCGGGCGAGGAACTCCTCGGGTCTCCACAGCAGGAGAAGCCCGAGCAACCATCCCGGGATGCGAGGCCCCGGTGGCATGGACCGTGCCACACATGGATCATAGGAAGTCCTCCACGGATCACCGGCATAACAGCCAGTATGTCTTCATGTGATAGGGACAATGGCGGGAGGCTCTGCATTTTCGGGCAAGGTCTGCTCTTGCTCTTACTGGCTGTCAGCTGTGGGTCGTCCAGTCAGCCTTGGGAGGCCTCCATGATCATTCTCGGCGTAGTCCTTCTAGTCATCGGGTTCCTCACGGGACTCGCCCGTCTGGTCGATCGGAATGATCCTCCTCGTGATTGGGCTGGTCTTCCGGCCCCTCGGGACACTGGGCCACGCGGTGGGAGACCGACGGCACTACTTCTAACCTGTGCCGTTGGTCCATCGGAGGGCCCGGGGCCGCTTGTACGGTCTGTGAGGTGAGCGCTGAAAGGTTCGCAGTGGGAGTCGATGCCTGGTTGGCCGGTCGGGGCCGGGTCCGTGACGTAGTGCGCCAGGAGTTGGTCCGCTGCCAACTCGCTGCGCACCTGCCGGACGGCGGAGGTCCGCTGCGGGTGCTCGACGCCGGCTGTGGCCAAGGGACGCAGGCCGTCGCCTTGGGCCGCCTGGGTCACGAGGTCGTCGGGCTGGACGTCTCGAACCAGCTCTTGGACGAGGCGCAACGAGCAGCGGCCCAGGAGCCTCCTGAGGTTCGTCGGCGTCTGCAGTTCGTATCGGGTGACCTGCTCGCCCTCGGGGCCGAACACGCGGGGGTCTACGACGTGGTGTGCTGCCACGGAGTCGTCATGTACCTGCCTGCACTGGAGGAGGCCGTGGCGGCGTTGTGCCAGGCCGCGCGCCCGGGAGGGCTGCTGTCGATTCTCACCCGGAACCGGGCCGGCATTGCTCTTCGAGCGGGCATGACCGGCGACTGGTCTGGCGCGTCGGGGGCGTTCGACGCCCGCTGGTACGACAACCGGCTCGGCATCGAAGGGGCCCGGGCGGACGACCCTGCCGAGGTCCAGGCAGTGCTGGCAGGGCAGGGCGCCACGATCGATGCCTGGTACGGGGTGCGGCTGTTCACCGATCACTGGGACGGCGAGCGGCCGGGTGACGACCTCGACCGGATCCTCGCCGTCGAGGCGGAGGCCGGGCGGCGTGACCCCTACCGGGCGGTGTGCGCGCTCACCCATACGATTGCCCGGCGATGAGCGGCCCGTTTCGCACCGAACGGCTGGTGTTGCGCCGCTGGCGGCCGGCCGACCTGGAGCCGTTCGCCGCCCTCAACGCCGACCCGGAGGTGATGAAGCACTTCCCCTCCACGCTCGACTGGCCGGCCAGTGACGCCCTAGCAGCAGCCGCCGACGCGCGTTCGAGTCTGCACCACGTCGCTAGGCGCTTCACGGCTAGTCCTTTTCAGGGGCGAGGAGTATGGGGCGGGCGGCGTGAGCGACCAAGGCATGCGAGACGCTGCCGAGCAGGGCGGTGCGCAGCGCTCCCTGCCCGCGCTGACCGCAGACGATCAGGGACACGTCGAGGCGCGCCGCCGTTTCGATGATGGTATGTGGAATGCTCTGCCCCGCTCGCTCGACGATGGGGGTGAGGTCGTATCCGTGGTCGCGGCCCAGTTTGGCTCCCTCCTCGGCAACCCTCTCGGCGTAGGACCGCTCTTGGTCGTCTATCTCCTCTTCGTCGCTAAGCACGGCGGGGGCGAAGGTGCCCGCGACTGCGAGGCGGAGGGAGGCGGGTTGCCATACGGTCAGCACGAATCCGTCGGATGGTCGTGCCATGAGCTCTCCGGCAGACCTGAGGGCGCCCCGTGAACCCTTGGAACCGTCGTAACAGAACAGAAAAGGGCCGGGCATCGGGTCTCCGATCGTCTGGGTCTCAGTCTCGGACAGATGAGAAGGCTAAGCCTCTGGACAGGTCGACCGACTCGATTTCGGTCCGACCATCGCGCGTAGTCCAGATGGTTATTCGGAGCTGTCGCGAGCGCCCTGCTTGCGCCGACTCACCAAGCCAGCCTCCTCGAGCACAACCAGATGTTTGGAGATTGCTTGTCGGGAGAAGGGCACGTGGTCGGCCAACCAGCTAGCGCTGGCCTCACCGTTGCCCACCAGGAGGTCGGCACCCGACGACGAGAGGGATCGGCGATGGCCGACCACAACCCGTCATCTTGTGCCGTCATCTCTAATGGCGCCCAGCTAGAACGCTGGTGAGGCGATCCAGGTACTCAGGGCACTTCATGTGGGTGGTCGCGATCATCGTGATGGCTCTCGGGCTCGACTTCACCGTTGCCAACAGTCGACGGGACCGGATCGACGTAGTGCCTGGTTAGCGCCGGGCGAGACGGCGTCCGCTTTCGGTGCTGGGCGGGGTGTAGTTCATCTCGAAGTGGTGATAGAGGGTTGACTCGTCCGCCTGCGATAGCTCTTCGCCGTGCATCTCGATGTTCGGGGCAGACTGAACCTGTTCCCTGGTGACGGCCACCTGCAGGTCGTCAGGACCGATCTGAATTTCGCCCAATGGTACGAAGGTCAGGTGACGGCCGATGAAGCCTTCTTTGACCGTGCCGAACTGGGGCTCATCGGTCTCGACGTCAACGTAGACGTCTTGCAGTTTGCCGATCTTCTCGCCGTTTCGATCTAGGAGCATCTTGCCGTGCCAGTCGGCGACACTCCATCTGGCCTGATCACCTTCCTCGGTCATGTCAGCCTCCTCGTGTTTCGGACTCAGCCTACCGACGTCCACTCTCGGACTTGAGCCCGCCGCAGCGTCGGCCAGTCGTGACCCAAGCCCGCACGGTCCGGCCCCATCTCCTCCGTCGAGCATGGCCTGGTGCTACGCGGCTGGGCAGCTCAGCTCGGGGCCATCCACACGCCGGGGTCAGAGCTGGATCGGTTCTTGGGTCTCGATCAGATCGGTCAGCCCGAACACCTGCAAGATTCGGGCGGCCAGCCTCGATGGCGAGCGGAAGGTCAGGCTGTTCCCTTGGCGCTCCAACAGTTGTTGTCCGGTGGCC
>DATLUM010000139.1 GCA_035533095.1 Acidimicrobiales bacterium
GGTCGCGAGCGAGCGCACGTACGCAGCGGCGATTGGATCGGAGTTGGTCGGCCCCTCAAGCAACGTGTACGCCTCTGGGATGATCTCGATCAACGTCCGGACCACGGTGTCGAGTCCGCCGACGGCGTCGAGGGCCGCAAACGGATCGTCGAGGGCGCCGACGTACCGGCTGACCCATTCGTAGACGCGGAGTCCTTGCGCGAGGCGAGCCGGGTCGGTGCTCCGCGTGGCGCCCGCTGGGTCGGCAAGAAACGCGACAGCAACACCGGGTGCGTGGTCAAATTCGTGCGAGCTGCAAGAACAGTCTCGTGAGAGGTCACACCTCCCGGTTCAGCTGGAAGAGAGGAGGGAGGGCTACGGGCTCGTCGCACGACCACGCCCCGAGGATTGGCGTCAGGACGGTGGTGCCAGCGCCTCGTTGCCCTGCGACCTGGCGAGCCACGGCATGAGGATGCCGACCGATGAGGGATAAGGCGTCGCAGAGATGCGGCGGAGGGCGGTATGCCTACAAACGATCAATGCCCTCCGGGCCGAGGCCCGAGAAGGCATTGATCGGAAGGTTGGGACCACCCTTTGGACGAGGTTCGCCCGCCGGGCTCGACGACAATGGGCCGGCGGGCGGTCGTGTCAAGTTCCGGCTCTGACTCCCGTTTCCCGCCGTCCGCGAACGAGCCCAAGAGCTCGACCGGCTCCTACGGCAGGGGGCGCCGGAGGGTCTCATGGGTATCCGAAGGGAGTGCGGGGTGGGGGGCAAAACGATGGTAGGCCGCCCTTATGGTTCGCGAATTCACACAGACCCCCTATGGGTGCTCGTTGGGGGGTTTCCTTGGCAGAAACGGCCGCGGTACACGCACACCCCCCTCCATGTGAAACGGTGAACTGTAAGGAATTCAAGAAGAGAATTGGTCCTTACGGTTCGCTTACGGTTCGCAGTTCATCGCGAGCCATTGCCAACCTCGACTTACTACGGTTCGCAGGCCGTGCGAACCGTAAGCGAACCGTACGTGAACTCTAAGGCCGTGAATGAAACCGGGCAGGCTGCGGCGTTGCTCGGCACCAGCGCGCCATGTCATTTCAGCTCTGCGACCGCGGCGAGTTGCCGGCGTGTGGCGCGAGCGCGTCGTTCGGGTCGTCGCAGCAGAGGATCAAGTTGAGCCTTTGGCTTGACAAGCCCCAGATCCCACCGACAGTCGGGTGGAAGGACATCCATCACGTGAGGGACCTGCGATGACACAGCCGCCTTCGGTGCCCGACTGGGCGGCCGATGTGGACGCCTATTTCGGCCCTGACGCCGCGCCATCCCCGAGCGCGGTGGCCTACACGCCAGCGCCTTTGGACGACGACGCGGAGTGCGACCTGGCCGCATTCGCCAAGCGCCTCGGCCCGGCCCTGCCGACCGACGGGTGGCTGGCTGAGTACATCCGGGCCGCAGTGCCGCTGACCGCTGCGCCCCCCGAGTTTCACCTCGCGGCCGGTATCAGCGTGATCTCGGCGGTTCTGGGCAACCGCGTCTTCATCGAATCATGGGGCCAGCGCATCTACCCGAACACCTGGATGGTCATCGTCGCCCAGTCGGGGTTCATGAACAAGTCCACTTCCATCAACCTTGCCCGCAATCTCGTCAGCGACGCTGGGCTCGACCCCTTCTACCCGGAGGAGACCTCGCGGGAGGCCATGCTGGCGGAGTTCGCCAAGAAGCCCGCCGGCCTGTGGATCCACGACGAGTTTGGCGCGTTTCTGATGACCATCAGCCGCGACTACAACGCCGGCACGAAGGAGAACCTTACTGCTCTCTACGGCGGAGCCGACGTGTTCAAGCGGACGACGAAAAAAGATGGCGAGATTGTCATCCGGCGGCCGGCCATCAGCATGTTCGGTGCCACAACGATCGACTGGCTCGAGGACCGGGTTGGGGGCGCTGACCGGCGAGGTGGCTTTCTCGCGCGCATCCTCTTCGTCACCGCCGGGATCGAGGACAAGGCGACCGACCGCAATTTCACGAGGATGCCTCCGCAGGACCGCAATCGCCTCATCCTCGGCCTCCGAGCCATGAGCACCATCGGCGTTGGCGGACAGACCGGGACCAGCTCCGCGGAGGTCATGTTGACCCCCGAGGCCGATCAGATCGTGCGGGCCTGGTTTGCCGAGTGGGAGCGCGAGATCACCAACGGGACCAAGGGTCAGGACCTCCAAGCCTGGGCCGTCCGGCTGCGAACCTACGCCCTGAAGCTCGCGATGATCTTCCGGGCATCGAGCTGCGCCTTTGCCCCGCCGGCTGACGCGACCACGATTGACGCCACGTCAATGGAGCTCGCGATCGCCTACTGCCGTTTTGTCTGGAAAAACATTGTGCGACTTTTCGACGAGGACTTTGCCGACAACAAGGACGCTCGGGCAATGCGGATGATCTTGGAAAAGATCGGCCGTGGTTGCTCGCGGAGCCATGCCCTTAACCGCTCGCACATGAAGGCGTCCGACTTTAACCAGTATCTCGACACGCTTGTCCAGGGTGGCAAGGTCGTCCGACAAGAACGGTCGGCCTTGGAGCTCGGCTACCTGCGCCAGCGCAACAAGACAATCGAGTGGCTCTCTCAGGGACCGGATCACCCCGAGAGGCTGCTGCTGGCCGAGCGACAGCTTGCCGCGATCAGGGAGTCGTTCGGCACCGCGCCATCGATCTCGCTCGACCATGACGCGGCTGCGTGAGGAGCTGACAGATGGGCACGAACACGTACCGCCGGCTTTACGATGCCGAGCTCGAACGTACCGGATCAGCGAGCCGCGCCGCCGGGCGAGCCGTCCTCATCACCGGCGTCATGCGTGGCGTGGCCGACGGTCAACGGATCAGTAGCCGCGCGAGCTTCTTTCGCTACAAGGCGGTGCTCCGTGCGGCGCGGATCGCACCCGTGGAGACACCTGCCGCTCTGGCGTCGCTTGGACGCGATCTCGGCGTATCGAGCCGGGCCGGCCTCGCCCACCTCCTCTGGACCCTCAATAGCACCCGCTCCACGCCGGCACCGGAGAAGCGGTCCGTCGTCGTCATGGAGCAACGTCACGCGGCGATCATTGCGGACGCTCTCGCGCTGCTGCTGAGCCCTCAGGCAATACCAAACAAGGAGGTCGAGTCATGACTACCGCTACCGAGTTCCGAGCTGGCGTGTCCCACTTCGACGAGCGGCTGTGCTCGCGCCATCGGGCGCGTTTGGAGCTGATCCGCGCCCTCCGTGAGGTACGGGATGGGCGGTCTGGCAAGCGCTTCGATTACGCCTGCGCGGACTGCGGTGGCTACGGCGGCGTGGAGACCTACTGGGTCGCCGACAAGTAGGCCCAGGTTCTCTCGCGCGCACAGGCGCGCCTGCCTGCGCGCGCGCGTTGGGGACCATTGCGCCGGCACTGATGGACCAGGAACCGACGCTGGGACAGGCTCCGGAACAGGACGATGGAACAGCTCTTCGACGCCTACGCCACTCTCCGAGTCGCACCGACCTGCGACGCGCGTGCCATCCGGCGCGCTCGGCGGGCGGCGCTGCGCGCCGTTCACCCGGACCTCGGCGACCAGGCGAACGCGGCCGAGATCGCGCGGCGCACGCGTCGAGCTGCCGAGGTCAACCGAGCTGCCGACATCCTCCTCGATCCTTCCGCACGCGTCGCGCTGGACGAAGCTCTGGGTCGGCGGCAACCGCCGGTGGCACAGCCGGCATCGTCGCGAGCGACCCCACCCGCGGGCGAACAAATGACGGGCGCTCGGGCCACCGAGTCGCCGCCCCCGGCGTCGGTCCGCGAGAACCAACGAGCCGCCGGGATTGAGCGTCACGCGCCACGCTGCACTGATTCCCACCACGCGCGCACGGCGCTGCGGACGTGGGGTGGCCTTCGGGCCTTTCTGCGTCAGGACCGGCTCGGCCAATGGCTGGTCGCCCTGATCCTGCTCCTCCCGGTCCTTCTTACTTCGCGAGTGTCCGATCCGATAGGTGCGCTCAATGCCTGGCTGCTGCTGCTGGCCGGGCAGGCGTTCATCGCCCGCCGCGCCCATCACACACCGATCGCCGACCTGGCCTGGGCGGCGCGTGAAGTCGCGATCCGCCTGATTTCCCTGGTCGTAGACGCGATTCTCGTCGTTAGCAGCCCGGTCGCTTGACAGCTCGCCGAATCCGCTGAGGGTCCCTCCGTCAACACTGAGGGAGGACCGGCGCGATGTTCAGTTGGTTTTTGGAGCCCCGCCGACTGGGGCGCGTCGCGTTCGTCGTGGCGTCCGGGCTCGGCCTGCTCACGCTCGGGGGCTTCCTCGTCGTGGCAGCGCAGGTGGGTCTGCTGGGTTTCGACGCGGCGTCCTACTGGGCGGTCGGCGGACACCTCGGCACCCACCTCTACGACGGCACTGCCACCGCGGACGGCCTCGGCGTGTGGCGTTACGCGCCGATCGGCGCAGCGCTAATGGCACCGCTCAATGCCATCCCGTGGCCGATGTTTCTGGCCGGGTGGACGGCTTTGAACGCCGTGGCGCTCGTGTGGCTGCTCCGTCGCTGGGCGCTCGTCGCGCTGCTCTTTCCCCCCGTTCTCTTTGAGCTCTGGATGGGCAATGTCCACCTGCTCTATGCCGTCGCGCTCGTGTTTGTCTTCGAGCGGCCGGCCCTGTGGGCAATGTTCCTGTTGACCAAGGTGACGCCGGGCGTCGGCCTGCTCTGGCACGTGATCCGTCGCGAGTGGCGACAAGCCACCATCGCTTTGGGGGCAACCGGCGTGCTTGTTCTGGTCGGCTTGACGCTCGACTCGGGGGCATGGGCAGCGTGGGTCCATACCCTCACCACGACGACGGCGACGGTACACACAAATCACTTGCCCGGCTCGCTCGGTCAGCGGGTCGTGCTGGCAGCCCTCCTTACCGCGCTCGCGGCGTGGCGGGGATGGCGGTGGCTGCTCGTCGTGGCCGTCACACTCGCGCTCCCAACGGTCTGGTTCCACAGCCTGGCGATGCTCACAGCCGTCCCCGCGCTTGTACTGCGCGGCAAGGCCACCGTCTCGCCCGTTGATCTCGGGGTCCGATCCCCGTTCGTGCGCGGTCCGCACACGATGTTTCGACGGGTGTCGGTGGTCGCCATTTCGTCGGCCATCGTCCTTGCCACGACGTTGGTTCCGGTGGTGGCGAACTCAACGGTGAGCGGGGTTCTCTCGATCCCTGGTGTCTCGGACTCATCCGGCGGTCCGACCTTTAATCGCCTGACGCCGATTGTCGACCCAGTTGGTGACATCACGGTCACCATCACCCAGAACATGGTGGGCGACAACCTCGGCGTGTGGTGCGGCACGGGGCAGTACAACCAAGCATACGGCAACACTGTCGGTACGTACGTGTACCACACCGCCGGATTCAAGAGCTGCTTTGTCTACGGCTGGGCAGGTGGCTCCTACAACGCGGCCATGACGGGCGCGGGCACGTATGTGTACGCGCCGGACGTTCCCCCCACTACAACGCCGTGCGCACCGGACCTGGCGGTTGCGGGCAATGGCTCGCCCGCCCCGTTGGCCGCCTCCGCCGCCTTTGACGGCAATGAAACAACATCATGGGTCGGCCCTTGGGATGCACCGGCCACCGTGGAGTGGGATTTTTCGCGGCCCGCCACGATTTGCGAGTTCTACCTTCATCAAGCGACAACGGCCGCTGGCTGGCCGCTCACTCTCCAATCGTCCAATGATCGTGTCACGTGGACCACTGATTGGACAGAAAGTTCGAGTGCCGACTACAACGACGTGGTCCTGCCGATCCCGGTCACCGCTCTGTATTTCCGTGTCAACGGCGGGGTTAATTACGCTTCGTGGACCGTTTACACGCTCGACCTCTACGGCGCATTCGCACCCCTGGTACCGGCCTGCGGCGCAACGGCAACGACGACGAGCTCCGGCTCTGCCATTGCCCTTGACAACCCAACTGGCGCGCCACTCGCCTTCGACGGCTCGGACACCACCGCGTGGACGAGCGCGTTCGGGGAACCCGCTTACGGGAACGTCTGGATCGGCTGGAGCTTCACGACACCCCGCACGATCTGTGGCTGGGAGCTCCATCAGCCGGCCTACGGCTATGGTCTTGGTTCAGCCACGTCGGTCGCCCTCCAGTACAGCGACGACGGCTCGACGTGGACGACTACCGACCCGGCCGCACCAACAGGTTCCTTCATTGACCGGGCCATCGCCTCCCCCTCGGCCCACCGCTACTGGCGGGCCCTCGCCACCAGCGGTGACTACGTGTCGTGGACCGTTGATGAACTCATCCTTCGCGGCATCCCGGCCCCGGTGGCCGATTTCAGTGCAACTCCGACCGTCGTGCCCGTCGGCTCGACCGTGGCCTTCACGGACGCCTCCACCGGCGGGCCGACCTCCTGGGCCTGGGACTTTGGCGACGGTCAGAGCGCCACCATCCAGAACCCCACCCACAGCTACGCCGCCCCTGGCACCTACACCGTCAGCCTCACGGCGACGAACGATGGCGGCAGTTCGACGGCCACCAAGACGGCCTACATCGTGGCTGGCAATCCGTCGGCCACGACGCTTGGTCTGACTCCGGCCAGCGACTCCGGTGCTCTCGGTGACGGCATCACGAACGTCACCAGCCCGACGCTCGATGGCTCTACTGCGGCCGGCGCGGTCGTCGCGGTTACCGTTGATGGCGTGGCCGCTGGTGCTCCCACGGCCGCCGCCGATGGCACCTGGTCGCTGCTGATCGGCCCGCTTGCCGACGGAGCACATACAGTCACTGCTGCGGCCACCGACCCCTTTGGCACCGGAACGACCAGCACGCTCAATCTGACGATTGACACAACTGCCCCGATCGTGACCGTGCCGGCGAACGTGACCGTCGATGCGACCGGACCGTCCGGAGCCGCGGTCAGCTACACCGCGAGCGCCAACGATGCCGTCAGCGGCGCCCTGGTGCCGACCTGCTCGCCGTCGTCCGGAACGACCTTCCCCGTCGGCACCGCGACCGTCACCTGCTCGGCCACGGACGCCGCGGGCAACACCGGCTCGGCCACCTTCACCGTCACGGTGAACCCAATCCCGGCCCCGACGCCGGCTCCGACGCCAACTCCGACGGCCGCGCCGACGCCGGCTCCGACGGCCGCGCCGACGCCGGCTCCGACGGCCGCTCTGACGCCAACTCCGACGCCAACTCCGACGCCGGCTCCGACGGCCGCTCCGACGCCAACTCCGACGCCAACTCCGACGCCGGCTCCGACAGCCGCTCCGACGCCAACTCCGACGCCAACTCCGACGCCGGCTCCGACGGCCGCTCCGACGCCAACTCCGACAGCCGCGCCGACGCCGGCTCCGACGGCCGCTCCGACGCCAACTCCGACGCCGGCTCCGACGCCGGCTCCGACGCCAACTCCTATCGTGCTGTCCATCTCGTTTCGGGCGGTCTCTGAGGCGATGATCGGACAGAAGGTGGTCATCACGGTCACCGCCGAGGGCTGCCAAACGAGTTGCTTCTTCGCGTGGTTCGTGGACGGCGTGACCTTCGCGCCGGCCACGAGTTCGAAGGTGGCGACAACCTTGTCATCAGCCGCGCACGTTCAAGCCATCACCCTGGCGTTCGGTACGGCTGGCCGGCACACCGTGGAGGTGGTGGTCCACGACGGTGGGCGCACCCAGTCCGCGACGTGGACGATCGTGGTCATTGCTCCGATGCCCGCGACCGACACGGCACCGACTGGCGGCAGGACGAGCAATGTGCCTCTGATCCCGCTGGCAACGATCATGGTCTTCATGGCGGCGCTTGTTCAGCTCTGCCGACGGTTCGCGTGAGGGGGGTGCGGACTTTCGTGTTGGTCAATGACCAGTGTTGAGGCCACTCGGGCGCATAGGTCACCGATGAAACTCTTATTGGTCGCTACGCCGGGAGGCGCTTGACCCGATTAGTCCAGCATGGTTGGCGAGTGCCGCTATCCTTGACGCGTGACGCGCAGCCAGCACTCTCTCCACATGCTCCCTGCCTACCTACCCCCTCGCTCCGAGCGGGTCATCGCCCGTCGCGCGATGCTGACCTTCTCTGCCCGCCGCTCGCAGAGTGGATCGGGCAGCGACCTCGACCACCTCATCGGCCGCCCGAGGCATGTGCCGGGCTGGGCCGATGAGGCGATCCGGGCGCTGCGGCGAGCTGGCATCAGGTTCGGAGTGACCGGTGGTCTGGCCGCCAACAACTACATGCCGCCGCGCAACACCGACGACTTCGATCTCGCGCTGTGCCTTGCCGACCTCGTCGCGGCCGGGGAGGCAGCGACCGCCGCTGGATGGCAATACCTGGGTCCGCTCGCGCTCTACGGTGGGTTGGCCGGCACGGCTTGGAAAGATGCTGCCGACAATGAACTCGACCTGATCGGAGTGCCGGGCGTGTTGGGGGAGCAGGCGGTGGCCGAGGCCCAGGACAACCTCATCACCGCAGGGCTGCCGACGCTGACGCTGCCGTTCCTCGTCGTCCTGAAGTTGATCGCTGCCCGACCCCAGGACACCGCCGATCTGTCCCGGATGCTGGGACGGGCCGACGCCGCCGTGCTCAAGCGAACCCGGGCAGTGGTCGGACGCTTCCTTCCCGACGAGCTTCCGGAGGTGGAGCAGTTCATCGCCCTGGGGCGTCTTGAATACGCTCCGTCAGATCCGCAGGCCCCCAAAGGAGCGCCCTCCCGCACAAACCAGTCGGCCCGAGGAGAGGTGCGCTGCCGCATGTGCGGCAAGGTGTTGAAGGACGAAGCGGCGCGCCGGGCCGGCATCGGCCCTGACTGTGCCCGGAACGAGCGGCTCGGCCTCACCCGACGAGCTGGCCGAGGAGCGCCTCGAAGGCAGTAGTCGGCTGGCGTCGGAACTCGGAGCGGAAGGCGAACTCGCCGAGATAGGGCGCGTAGTCCGCCGGCGGCTTGTTGTAGGTGCCCAGGAGCCAGCGTTTGTAGCGGCTGATGGCCCCATCCACCGCCGGCGTCGCTCGTCCCGCGCCGCCCCTTTTGAGACCGCCGGCGGGATGCGGCACCCGACGCCAGAGGAACCCGGCCGCCGGCAGCCCGGCGTAGCCCGAGTGACCGTCGGTCACGACGGTCGAGCCAGGGGCGACGAGCTGGGCCAGGAGCGGCACGAGGGTCGCACCCCGACGATCGGCGATGACGACCATCCGTGTCCGGGTCGTGCCCTGCTCCGCCGCGACAAGCACGAGGCGCTTGGCGGTTCCGGCGACCTTCCAGCCCCGGACACCCGGCGTCACTCCGCCGACCACCATCTCGTCGGCCTCGATGACGCCGCCGAGAGGCGACAGCGGCAGCGTGGCCATCGCGTCGCGCAGCGTCGTCAGGAGCCGATGGGCGGTCTGCCGACTGGTCAGGCCGAACTGGCGGCCGAGGGTGACCGAGTTGAGGCCGGGCAAGGTGACCGCCAGGTAGGCCGCCCAGAACAGCGTCGTCAGGGGCAGCCGGAGGTGTTCGAGCCTCGTGCCGCTCGTAACCGAGACTTGGCGACCACAGGCTCGGCACATCATCTGTCCGCGCCGGGCTGTCACCCAGCCGTCCCTGCCACCGCAACCGGGACAGGCGAATCCGGCCGCCCAGCGGATCGAGGCGAGCCAGGCTCGGCAGGCAGCGTCATCCGGAAACGCGGCCTGGAACTGCGACAGGTTGCGGGGGAAGGGCTGACCGGTGACCAACACGCCGGCATGGTGCGCCTACTGGACTAATCGGGTCAAGCGCCCTCCGGGATGGGCAGCCACTCCAGTCTCTTCGACACGGAGGGGACGCCGGAGCCTGGTCGGGTTCAGTTTTCGAACGCCGGGAGTCGCATGGGCAGATCGAGGCCGTGGGCCGCCGCGGCGCGACAGATGAGCGCGGCGAAGATCGGGTACCAGGTCTGCGGTTCGAATCCGTCAAACCCATAACGTTCGATGTCGACGATGTCGAGTTCGATCAGGCGGCGCAGTGGGGCGGGGCGGTGCTCGAGGATCGCGCTCGCGACGTCCGTGCGACGACCCGGGACCGGCCGCCGCTCATTCGGTCGGCCGGTCAGGAGGGCGGCCAGATTGTACGTCGTGACATGGACCGCCGCGGCCGGTGTCGGCGGCCAGCCGCGGTCGAGCCGCACGAGCACCACATCCGCCCGGGCCGGCAGGCCCAGGAGGGCCAGGCGCGCCTCGAAGGTGAGTTCCGGGGTGAGGAAATCGTACGCCTTGAACACCTCAAAGGCCGCGAGCGCCAGGCGATCGTCAAACGTCTCGGGCTCTTCGCTATAGAGGGCGATGAACGCATAGGTGGCCATGAGCCGAATGAGCTCGTGACTATTGTGCGTCCGACGGGCGCCCCCGATGCGGCCGCGCAGCATCCGCTCCGTCTGACTGATCGCGAGCCTGTTCCGCGTCACTTCGCATACTCGATCGGGAGCGGTGGGCAAGAAGTCGCCCTTCGACCAACACGGAAGTCCGCACCCCCCGCGTGAGAGCTGATCGCCACAAGCTGAAAGCCAATTCCCCAGCCGTTTGGCCGAGGTCTTGTACTGAGGTGTAAGTGGTGCGACCTATCTATTGG
>DATLUM010000140.1 GCA_035533095.1 Acidimicrobiales bacterium
ATCGGCGAGAGACTCGAAGTGGAGTGGGGCCTGCGCTACGGGGCCACTGTCGGTTATTCGGTCCAGTGCCGCAGCGATCGCCAGCCGGTCGCCGAGCTGGGCGGCAGTTCCGAGCTCGAGTGCGGCTGCCTGTAGGGCGCGGTTCCGGGCGTGCTCGGCGACACGGTCGGCGTAGTCGGCACCGTTTCTCGACTCTGCGTTGCCACCGATGCCCACGAGAGCGGCGGCGTCGTCGGTGAGTCCGAGCTGGCGCAGGTGATGCCCGACGGTGGCAAGGTCGACCGGATGTCCAGTGCTCCACAGATCAGCGATCGCCGAGAAGAGGCGCCCGTGCAGCGGCAGGTAGAACATGCTCTCGTCGACGCGGGCGGCAGCATCCTCGATCGCCTGGGACGAGAGCAGCATGGCGCCAATGAGACACGCCTCTATCTCGGGGTCGTGCGATGCGACTGGCCGGTGCCCGTTGCCATTGGTCGACGGTGGCGCCGTGCGGGCGCCTCTGGCGTTCACGCTGCCCGAGCGGTGTCGAGTGCCTCGGCGTCGTCGTCCTCGGCGGCGTCTAGGCCGAAGTTCCCCCCGCTCACCGTGGCGCATCGGCCATTTTTGGGCCGTGACCTGCGAACTTCTGCCCACGGTGGCGCTTAGGCGTAGTCATGTACCTCCACCGGGTTCTTCGGTGGGAAGTGCGCGCTGGAGTTCCCATTCTGCGCGCAATAGTTAGCAGAACTAGGTCCGGCGAGTCCTTGATCCAGGGCCTCGTGGGGTTCATAATGTCGACATGTATGTTGCCGTGGTTCCCAACCGGGGCTCACCGCCGGCCATCCTGCTGCGCGAGAGCTTCCGCGAGGACGGCAAGGTCAAGAACCGCACGCTCGCCAACCTGAGCCACTGGCCCGACGCCAAGGTCACCGCCCTGCGCGCCGTGCTGAAGGGCGAGCCGGCACCGACCGCGCTGGCGCAGGCGTTCGAGATCACCCGCAGCCTCCCGCACGGCCATGTGGCCGCCGTGCTGGGCACGCTCCGCGACCTTGGGCTCGAAGAGCTGATCGACTCCGAGCCCTCGCGCCGGCGCGACCTGGTGCTGGCGATGATCTGTGCCGCCGTGATCGATCCCACCTCCAAGCTCGCCACCGCACGGGGGCTGCGCGCAGAGACGGCCACGAGCAGCCTTGGGGCGCTGCTCGGCCTCACCGCCGCCGATGAGGACGACCTCTACGACGCCATGGACTGGCTGCACGAACGGCAGGCGACGATCGAGGACGCCCTGGCGGCGCGCCACCTGGTGGGCGAGACCCTCGTGCTCTACGACGTCTCGTCGGCGGCCTTCGAAGGCACCACCTGCCCGCTCGGCGCCATCGGCCATGCCCGTGACGGCGTGCGCGGCCGCAAGCAGATCGTCTACGGGGTGCTCACCAACACCGCCGGCATCCCTGTCGCCGTCGAGGTCTTCAGAGGCAACACCGGTGACCCGAAGACGGTGGCCCCCCAGGTGAAGAAGTTGCAGGAGCGCTTCGGGATCACCCGCATCTGCGTGGTGGGCGACCGGGGCATGCTCACGGCGGCGCGCATCCGGGAGGACATCGTGCCCGCCGAGCTCGACTGGATCAGCGCGCTGCGGGCCCCGCAGATCAAGAAACTGGCCGAGCAGGGCGTGATCCAGCCGTCATTGTTCGACGAGACCGACCTGGTGGAGATCACCCACCCCGACTTCCCCGGCGAGCGCCTGGTGGCCTGCAAGAACCCCTTCTTGGCCCAAGAGCGCACCGACAAGCGCACCGCCCTGCTCGATGCCACCGAGAAGGTCCTCACCGATATCCAGACCGCCGTTTCGCGTCAGCGCCAGCCGCTTCGGGGCAAGGACAAGATCGCACTGCGCGTCGGGCGGGAGATCGGTCGCTACAAGGTGGCCAAGCACTTCGTGGTGGAGATCGAAGACGACTCCATCACCTGGCGGCGCGACACCGAGCGCATCGAGGCCGAGGCGGCGCTCGACGGCATCTACGTGGTGCGCACCAGTCTCAGCGCCGACACCATCGTCGCCGGTGACGCCGTGGAGCGCTACAAGGACCTCGAAGGCGTGGAGCGGGTGTTCCGGGGCATGAACTCGGACCTCTTCGTGCGCCCCATCCGCCACCGCCTGGAGGACCGGGTCCGCACACACGTGTTTCTGCGCATGCTCGCCTACTACGTCATCCTGCACATGCAGAAGCGCCTGGCCCCGATGCTGTTCCGTGACGAGCACCTGGCCGAGGCGCGCGCCGAGCGCCCGAGCCCGGTCGCCCCGGCGCAGCGTTCGAAGATCGCCAAGCGCAAGATCGCCACCAAGCGCACCGCCGACGGCGATCCGGTGCACAGCTTCCAGAGCCTGCTCGGCGATCTCGCCACCATCTGCGCCAACCGCATCGAGCCGAGCGACACCTCGGTGGGCGCCTTCCACATGCTCACCACGCCGACCCCGCTCCAGCGCCGGGCGTTCGAACTGCTCGGCGTCTCGCACCGCCTCGGCTACGCGTAGTCAGCACGGCCGCCGAGCGCCGATGTTCTTCCTGGTCAGCGAGGCGTCGGCTCTCCAGTGGGGGGAACTTCGGACTAGAGAGCGACGGGTCTACGCCTGCTCGATGCGAAGCCTGTTGCCCGCGGGATCGCGCACAGCGGCATCACGGACGCCCCAGGGCTGGCTGGCGGGTTCCTGCAACACTTCCACGCCGGGCGAGGTAGCGATCTTGTCGAACGTCGCATCGAGGTTGTTCGTGCGGAAATGGACCGGGTACATCTCGCCCTTGGCGAGTATGGCGGCGAGGGCGTCCCCGTCCTCCTGGGAGCGTCCCGCATGCGGCTGCGACAGCACGATACCGATCTCAGGTTGAGTGTCGCTGCCGAGGGTGATCCAGCGGAAGGCGCCATTGGAGACCTCGTTGCGCACCGTCAGGCCGAGGGTGTCGCGGTAGAAGCCGAGGGCGGCCTCGGGGTCGTCGACGAGGATGTGCACAGTGCTGAGTGACACGGTCATGGCACAGACGTTACGTGGGTGCGCCGACGGATTGCTTCTCCGAAACTGCTCTCTTCGAGCTCTCCTGGGCCGCGCCTCTGCGCGGCCGGGCCAATACCATCGTCTGGCAGGGGGGAAAAGCGCGCCACTCGTCGTGGTTGCAGGCCCGGTACTCAGACGGAGTCTCGCCGACAAGCTCGGTGAACCGGGACGAAAAGGACCCGAGGCTCGTCCAGCCGACCGCGTAGCAGACATCGGTAACGCTCATGTCGCCCCGGCGCAATAGCGCCTTCGCCCGCTCTATGCGCCGGGTCATGAGGTACGAGTAGGGCGACTCGCCATACGCCTCGCGGAAGCGGCGGCTGAAGTGCGCCGTGGACATCAACGCCGTTCGGGCGAGCGCTGGGACGTCGAGGGGATGGGCGTACTCGCGGTCCATCCGATCACGGGCCCGGCGCAGTCGACGCAGCTCGTCAAGGTCGGCGCTCATGCGATCCATTCTGCACTTCATCCGGCGACAGTGAGACGAAGGCAGCCTGGCGCATGTACCACCGCTCTCAGGCCAGGGGGCCGGCTCGATGTCGTTGACGTCGCGCCACGGACACATCGCGTCTCGTGATGGTGCTCCGAACCAGGTAGTCAACGCGTCTGGAAACCCCGGTTGGTGAGGTATGCCACCCAGGGAGCATGTCCGTCTGCCGGATCAACACGGCCGTGGGAGCGGTGACCTCGACGTGCAGGGAGCCCCAACGCCTCGACATACGCAGCCTCGACCAGCTGCCCTCGAGCCGCCCACGGCGTCATGTCGAACCCCCCGGCTCACCGAGGTTCAGCAATGCGGGCCGGGCGTCGTGAAACAGGGGTGAAGACCCGCAGCGGGCCGTCGGCGGTCACGAGATCCAGATCGGGCATGCGACGTCCGAGCCGGGAATATCCTTCACCGAGGTCGTAGCGATAGCGAATGTCGAAACGAGACATGGCGGCGAACCGCTTGCGAGGCTCGTCCATGCTCAGCAGCACGGTCAGGGTGTCG
>DATLUM010000141.1 GCA_035533095.1 Acidimicrobiales bacterium
GACGCACCAAATGGGGGCGTCTGTTTGCACGAAGTCTGCTCTGGTGGAGGTGACCGGATTTGAACCGGCGACTTCTACGATGCGAACGTTCTTTTTGGACCCCTTCCCCCTAGCGCAAAAGCACGAAGTTGCAGGTCAGGGGGGGTGTGCGAGGGCACTGCCGGGCATCGATGGGCCCGGAAAGGCACCCATTGAGACACGTTGAGACACGAACACTAGCGGAAATCGGACACTGACGAACATATGTTCCACCCTGACGACCTTGGCGAAGATCGCCGTGTGGGATCAGGGCGGATCGGTCGACGGGTCACCTCTGCCGTGCACTCGGCGGCGCCGAGCGGGACGCATTTCGCTCGGGGTCCCGTTAACTCTAAAAGCTCTAAAGACTCTAAAGACCTCTAAAGCTAGGGATAGCACCCTGACGCCTAGATGCTACCCTTCACTCATTGACAGTTTTCAGTGCGTAGTGAAGGATACGAAATAGTGAAGGTCACGGTGAAACTCGAGCGGGCTGAACTCGATCGGTACGGGCGCATCTTCTCTGCCGTTCCCGAAGTCAACGTGATCCCGGACGCCAAGGCCGAGGTGATGATCAACGGCCAGCACCGTCCGCTCATGGTACTGCCGCGACCGTCGTCGGGTTCCGATCCGGGCAGCGCCGCCCGACGCCTCGCTGAAACGCTGCCCAGAGGGGCGGTCGGCTTGGTCGCTGCGCGGTCGATCCCTTACAACGAGCGAGACGCGATCGAAGTTGCAGGACTGTCGTGGTGCGACGGCCGCGGGGCGCTGCACCTGCGCTGGCCCGGGATGCTCGTGCACGTCGATCACGGAGGCCGCCGGCTTGCGGCCAGTAGGAGCACCGGACCGGACGACCCTCATCTTGGCCCTGCCGGCATTCGCGCTGTCCAGGTCCTGCTCGCCAGCGCGGAAGATGAGTGGACTGTCAATCGGCTGGCCGAACGAGCCGCGATCTCAGTCGGCCAAGCTCACAACGTCTTTCGCGCCATGGAACAGAAGCGGCTGGTTCACGCTGTCGGGAAGGGGCCCAAGCAACGCCGGGTGGTCGATGATCGCCGAGCCGCCCTGGATTGGCTCGCGGTCGTAGACGGCGCCCGTCGCCGCCCCCCCGCTTCTGCTACCTATCTTTACGGCCGCACCCAGGCTGAAGTCGCCCGGCGCTTCGCTGAACGAGCCGCCGCCACCGGAGTTGCGTACGCCGTGACCGGCGCTGCGGCGAGCAGCCTGCTCGGCATACCGGTGCTAAGCCGTATTGTCGTCACACAGATCCGTGTCGGCGGTCTTCAACCCATCGAGGCACTGGCGCGCCTGGGCCTTGAACACCTCGAGGCAGACGATGCTGGCCGGGGCATGAACGTAGACGTGTGGAGAGACATCGGCGAGGTCGGAACGTTCAGCGCGTCGGAGGTTGATGGGGTCCGTGTCGCTCCGCCAATACGGGTGTGGTTGGATCTCCAACGACACGGCGGGCGCAACGTTGATGCCGCCCAACTCTTCAGGGAGCAAGTCCTTGAACGAGCCTGACGGACAGCACGTCGCAGGCTACGACTCGGATGTCGCCGGGGCGCTAGTCGGCGTAGCCGCCGACCTCGTACGTGCTCTCGGGTTTATGGCACGCCACGTTGTTCTCATCGGTGGCCTCGTCCCTGGACTGTTGGTGCCGGTCCTCGACCCCGGGATCGAACCGCATGTCGGCACCGCGGATATTGACCTGTGCCTGAGTGTCGCCCTTGTGGAGGGCGACACGGAAGCGTACGAGCGGATCGAGACGGTCCTCAGGAGCCTCGGGTTCCGCGAAGGCGACGCCTCGTTTCGCTGGCAGCGTCACGCGGATATTGGGCTCACCGTCGAGTTCTTCTGTCCGGCTGGCGAACAGCGCCCGGCAGGCCGCGTGTTCCGGCCAGCCCGCTCAGACAACCCGACAGGCAAGCACAACTTCGGCGGTCGGCTCTCGGCTCTCGCACTCGACGCCGGCGAACTGCTGACCACCGACATCGAGGTCGTCCACCCTTCGGTAGTCCTGCCGGAGAACAAGGGGATGCTCGACATGGACCTTCGCGTTACTGGGCCACTGGCGTTCTTGACGGCCAAGATCGATGCGTTGCGCGGCCGCGACAAACCGAAGGACGCCTATGACATCGTTTGGCTCATCGAAAGCTGGCCAGGCGGCCCAACCGCCGCGGCCCAATCCTTCTCACAACGCCCCGTCTTCCAGCGCTCTGAAGTAGTTGCCGCCCTTGAAGCGATCCGCGACGCCTTCGCGGCAGGTGACCGCGTCGGTGCCCGCAGCTACGCACGATTCTTGGCAACCGACGCCCGAGAGGAACCCCAACTCGAGCGTCGCGCTGTCGGTGCCATCGCCGAATTCACTGCCGCACTACCGATTCGAAGCTGAGGAACAGCGGCGACCGACGGCATCGAATCGTCGCTCGCGTCGACCACCATGCCCGCGGGACGCCATCCGGCGTGTCTTACCGTGTCTCATTTGACTGAGCCGGCCGGGACGATAAGCCCGTCTTCCCTTGTCGGGCTACATCAATACGCCCGAGAACACACCAAGTCCACTACCCCAGCAGGCTGCAAGGATGCGAATCTCAACCTCCAACGTAGAAGTCAAACGATCTTTTGGCGATCCCAAATATCGCTTCCACCAGGACTTTTGTGGAGGTGACCGGATTTGAACCGGCGACTTCTACGATGCGAACGTAGCGCTCTTCCGGGCTGAGCTACACCCCCGTACGGGAAGCTTCAGGCTAGCGCGCAGCGTCAAAGAGCATCGCGCCATAGGAGGCAATTCTGCGATGCTCTTTACGCCCGTTCCTCCTTGGCCCGCTGCTCGAGGGCTTCTTGGAGACGCACTTGCAGCAGGGTCGTGGTGACGTCGCTGCGGGTGCGCTCGAGGACCGCTCGCAGCGCGTCGGCGGTCCGCCGCAGCCCACCCGTCACGGCGTCGGGGTAGTCCACTACGACGAGGGCCTCGTAGACATCCTCCATCTGGGCGAGGAGCCTCTCGGCCATGTCGGTCTCGCCGGCGCGCAGCCTGTCGAGCAGGTGCCGGCGCAGTTCGGACGCGGCCTCCGCCAGGCCGTTCAGCCATGCGGGCAGACCGACCTGAAGCTCGTCCCAGCCGGGCAGGTCGCCAGCGCTCACGAGACGGGCGGTGAGGACCGCCTCTGCGTATTCCTTCTCGGCGTCGTGAAGAAAGCCGGCGTAGGCGACCATCGGGAAGGGAGCGAGCGCGTTTTGGGCCTCCCTCAGCGCCGATTCGCAGTCGGCGGTCAAAGAGGCCGCCCTTTCGGGATCCCGCCTGTGCACCGCCCGGATGGCACTGCTCGCCAGACGGATCGTCCGCCGGCACGCCCCGAGCCCGGACTCGCGGGCGGCGTTGACCGCGTCCAGCCGCTCGCGTGCCTGGTCGATCCGGCTTGGAAGATCGGGCGGCGAGCCCTGACTCACTGAAGTCTTTGGGTCAGTTGGCAGCGCGGCGCAGGTCCAGGTCGCCGTAGCCGGATGCGCCCATGTCGTAGGCGGGGCGCGGGCGGGCGGGGCGCGCAGTCTGAGGCATGAAGGTGAGTTTCAGCTCCCGCTCGGCGGCCAGGTTTCGCAAGCGGATTAGAAGCGCGACGTACGCGGTGAACAGCAGGTCGAACACGACTTGCACGGTCCACATCGCCGACACGCTCGACACGACGCTCAACAGCAAGGAGCCGAGAACTCCGGCGAGCAGCGCGAAGAACACGTCGCGCCGGCGCTTCTGCGACCGCCGGCGGGCGGCCGACGACTGGGGGCGGGACTGCGCGGGCCGGGCCGCCGGGGCGGCGCCAGGACGCGGCTGCGCGAGGTTCTGGCCCGGAATGCGGGCCGGCGGGCGGTACGGGGGGATGGTCGCGCGGCCGGCCACCGGACCGCTGCGGAGGCGATTCGCGGGGGCGACGACGGGAGGCGTCGCTCGTTCGAGCACGGTCAGGTGCCGGCGGAAGGTCCCTACCGAGTCGGAGAAGGTGCCCTCGGTCCGTGAACGCAGCCACGAGACCAGGAGGACGCCCCAGATAATGGCCAGAACCAGCAGAACCACAGTAGTCAAGACTCCTCGGCCTACTTTCGCTATAGGGGACCGTAGGACTCGGCGCGCCGAGAGTGGTGGATGCCAACTCCAGTGCACCTGACCCGGGGTCCGGCCGGTACGGGAACGATCTGGCTTTCTTTCTCAGCCAACGTTTAGGAAACGTTACCCGTGGATAGGTGCCGCCCGCCAGACGGATGGCCAAACTTGCCCTCTGACCAGGGACGGAGTGCCGGACAAGCCGTACGAATCGCCCCGGGTCCCGCCAGGGTTCTCAGACGAACGGATCCGCTTCGCTGCCGGCACGGGTCACCGATCCGCCGAGCGGGGAGTTGAGGTCCAGGACCGGGTTGGCGGAGGTGTTGACGAGCGGGTTGCTGAGCGGGTCGTCCGCGTCGGTGACAGGGCGGCGCCAGTGACCACTGCGACCGCCGGTCTTCTCCCACAGAGCAAGGTCGCCGATGACCATCGAGCGGTCGGCGGACTTGCACATGTCGTAGATGGTGAGCGCCGCGACGGAGCACGCGGTCATCGCCTCCATCTCGACACCTGTGCGGTCGACGGTCTCGACCTGCGTCTCGACCTCGACGTGGTCGTCGCCGATGGTGAAGTTGATCGTGACGGCACCAACCAGAAGCGGGTGGCAGAGCGGGATCAGGTCCGCGGTGCGCTTCGCCGCCTGGATGCCGGCGATCCGGGCCGCGCCGAGCACGTCGCCCTTGGTGATCGCGTTGCTCGCCACTTTCGCCGTCGTCTCCGGCTTCATGTAGACCCGGCAGCGGGAGATCGCCCTACGGTGGGTTGCATCCTTGGGGGTCACATCTACCATCCGTGCCCGCCCAAGCGGATCGAGGTGGGTCAGGCCACGGTCGGACATGCGCTGAAGTTTACAGACATGTGACGTGCGCCGCTCCTGTTGGTGCTGAAGACGACGGACGGGAAGCCGGGTCTCAGCCCCCGATCTGGCTCATGCTCCGGGCGGGCCGGATGAACTGGACCTGCCCGATGGAGTGCCCTGCCCATTTGCGGCCGACCTCGGCCTCGATCGCCGCAGCGAGGTCGTCGTCGCTGCCCCCACCCCGTAGAACGGCACGGAGATCCGTCTCCCGCACCGCGAACAGGCAGTTGCGCAGCTGGCCCTCGGCCGTGAGGCGTACACGGTCGCACGAGTCGCAGAACGGACGGGTGACGCTGGCGATAACGCCAACGGCCCCCAAACCGTCCGCATACCGGTAGGTCTCGGCCGGCGCGGCGTCGCGCGCCGCGGACCCGTCGGGTGCGACAAGAGACCAGCGCGCGTCGATGGCGGCGATGATCTCGGACGCGGGGACGACCCGATCTCCGGTCCAGGTCCCGCCCGCGTCCAGAGGCATCCACTCGATGAACCTGATCTCCACTCCACGGTCCCGGCCGAAGGAGGCGAAGTCGAGGATCTCGTCGTCGTTGACCCCCCGGACGAGGACACAATTGACCTTGACCGGGTGAAGCCCGACGGAGAGAGCCGCGTCTATGCCGGCGAGCACCGAGTCGAGAGCGTCGCGGCTGGTGATCTCCGCGAAACGATCCGGCCTCAGCGAATCGCACGAGATGTTGATCCGTTTGAGACCGGCGCGGGCCAGGTCCGCCGCCTGGTGCGCGAGGGTGGCTCCGTTGGTGGTCATGGCGATGTCGACACCGAGCGAGGCCAGCCGCTCGACCAGGACCGGCAGGTGCGCGCGCACGGTCGGCTCACCGCCGGTGATCCTGATGCTCTCGAAACCGAACCGATCCACACAGACACGCGCGACGCGGGTGATCTCCTCGTAGGAGAGCACCTCCTCGCGGGGCAGCCACTGCATGCCTTCTTTCGGCATGCAGTACGTACAGCGAAAGTTGCAGCGGTCCGTGACGGAGATCCGCAGATCGCGGACCGTGCGGTCGTACGGGTCGATGAGCGGGACGGCCACCGATAGCAGCCTAAGCGCCCAGCAGCATCAAGCGGACGGGATCTCCCGGCCGGACAGCGGTTTCGGGCTCGATCACCGCGAGAGCGTTCGACAACGACATCGCGTGCAGCTGATGAGACCCCTGCCCACCTGCCCCCTTCGCGTGAAGCCGGCCTTCGTCACCGAACGACGCCACCACGCGCACGAAGCTCGTCCTGCCGTCGGTTGCACCCGTCCAAGCGTCGTCGGCCACTCCCGGCACGACCTCACGGCGCAAGCTGCCATCGGCGAATCCCGCGAGCTTGCGCAGGCCGGGGCGCGCGAGAAGCTCGTAGCTGACCATGGACGACACGGGGTTTCCCGGGAGCCCGAAGACGGGGACATCGCCGAGCAAGCCGAACGCGAACGGCTTGGCGGGCCGGATCGCAATCTGCATCCAACGCATCGAGGCGATCCTGTCGAGCACGGCCTTCACATAGTCGAAGTCGCCCATGCTGACACCGCCGCTGGTCAGGATCGCGTCGCAAGTTGATGCCGCACTGATCAATCGGCGCTGGATCTCGGCTTCATCGTCGGGCGCGATCCCGAGATCGACGGCACGGAAGCCGTCACGAGAAAGAAGCGACGTGAGCGTCCGGCGGTTGGAGTCCCGGATCTGACCCGGTTGCAGCGTTCCGCCTGCCTCGACCAGCTCGTCACCGGTCGAGAGCACACCGACGGTGGGCAGCGGGATGACCTGTGTCTTTTCCCGGCCGACGCTGCACAACACGCCGACGTGACCGGGACCCAGGACCGTTCCCGGCGAGAAGACCTCCGCCCCGGCGGCGATGTCCTCGCCGGCCCCGCGCACGTGATCGCCGGGAGCGGACGACGCGAACACGAGGACGTGGTCTCCGTCGGCTCTGGTGTTCTCGACGATCGCCACGGTGTCGGCTCCTTGTGGGAAAAGAGCGCCCGTCATGATCCGAAGCGCTTCTCCCCCACCGACCGCGGTGTCGGGAACGTGGCCGGCCGCGAGTGTTCCGATCACCTTCAAACGTGCAGGGCGCTCCGGTGTGGCGGACGCGATGTCAGCGGCGTGCACCGCGTATCCGTCCATGGCGCTGTTGGCAAACGGTGGCACCGGGTCGGCAGCGCGCACATCCTCGGCGAGCACGTGGCCGAGCACCTCGCCGACCGACAACGACTTCGCCGGCAGCCGCCTGCACGCCTCCAAGACCTCGGCGACCGCGTCGTCCAGAGCGATCAAGCGTCGCTCTCCGTGTCCAAGAGACGGCGAAGGTACGCGCGGAACTGGGGGCCGAGGTCCTCGCGCTCCAGGGCGAACTCAACCGTCGCCCTGAGGAAGTCGAGCTTGTTGCCGACGTCGTAGCGCCCGTGCTCGAAGGTGTATCCGTAGACGTGCTCGGTGGCGAGGAGCCGCTTGATCGCGTCAGTGAGCTGGATCTCGCCGCCCCTTCCCGCGGGGGTCTCCTCGATCGCGTCGAAGATCGCGGGAGTGAGGACATAGCGGCCCATCACGCCAAGGTCCGACGGGGCATCCTCCGGGGCCGGCTTCTCGACGATGTCGTGGACGCGGACAAGGTTCTCTCCGGCGGGTTCCGTCTCGGCGCTTCCGTAGAGCGAGATCTCCTCGCGAGCCACCCGCTTCAACGCGAGGACGCTGGCCCCCGTCCGCTCGTGCGCCGAGAGCATGCCGGCCAGGATCCCGGACTTCTCGTGCATGATGTCGTCGCCGAGCATCACCACGAACGGTTGGCCGCCAACGTGCTCGCGCGCGACGGACACCGCGTGGCCGAGGCCTCGGGGCTCGCCCTGGCGGACGTAGTGGATATCGGCCATGTCCGCTATCGAACGCATCTGGGCGAGGTCCTCCTCCTTGCCGGCCCGCTCGAGGTAGTACTCGAGCTCGAACGACCGGTCGAAGTGATCCTCCAGGCTCCTCTTCCCGCGCCCGGTGATGATCAGAATGTCCGTGATCCCCGCGGCGACCGCCTCCTCTACGACGTACTGGATGGCGGGTTTGTCGACCAGCGCCAGCATCTCCTTGGGCTGCGCCTTGGACGCCGGGAGGAAGCGGGTGCCGAGGCCGGCGGCTGGGATGACTGCTTTCTTGACGGGGCTCGACATGCCAGGCAGTTCTACCACCCCGACCTGCCCCAGAGCCGTAGCTCTCCAACTACCGGAAGCCCGGATTGGGATACACTTGGCACTCGTAAAGCTCGAGTGCTAACGCCCTCAGGAGAACCGGATACTCCATGCCTACCTACGAATACGCCTGCAAGTCGTGCGGTGAGCATCTGGAAGTCGTGCAGTCGTTCAAGGACGAGGCGCTGACCACCTGCCCAGCTTGTGGCGGCAGCCTTCGCAAGGTCTTCGGGAGCATCGGCATAGCGTTCAAGGGAACCGGCTTCTACAAGACAGACAGCCGCACCTCAGCCACGAAGACCGCCTCCAAGACCGAAACGGCTTCGACCTCGTCGTCCTCGTCGGAGTCGTCGTCAGGCTCCCCGTCGTCGGCCTCGCCGTCTTCTGGCTCGTCGACGGGATCCTCGTCTTCTGAGGCACCGTCCTCTTCGGGCTCGTCGTCGGGCGCCGCTGCGTCCTGATCACGGCCGGCGCCCTGGTCTAGCGTCTGGGGTCGTGTCAACAGCGACCCACCAACCTCTCCACCGACCGGCTCGCTCCGCCTGGGAGCAGGTAGTACGCGCCGGCGGCGTGCTGCTAGCAGTCTTCGTCGTCCTCGCCGGAGTGCTGGCCGTCCTCGGGCTCGCGGTGGTGCACCGCCACGGCGGCGGGCCGATCCAGGGGTGGGACAACACGGTCGAGCGCTGGTTCTGGGATCACCGCGCCCACATGGTGACGGCGTCGAAGATCATCGCCAAGGTTCTCGACGCCGGGCCGCTCGGCGGCATCGTTGCCGTCATAACAGTCATCCTGCTGCTCGCCCGCCTGCAGATCCGGGCGCTGATCCCTCTCGCGGGGTACATCGGCGGTGAGGCGTTCGTGTACGTGACGCGGCTGTACATGCACCGACCGCGCCCGTCGACCGCCAACTATCCCGCTCCGCACGCGATTGCGGGGGTGCACGAGACGAGTTGGTCGTTTCCGTCGGGCCACGCTTCGGGGGCCGCCGCGGTGCTCGTGTGCCTCGGTGGGCTCGCCGCGGTGACCTGGCGGATGTGGTGGCCGTGGGTGATCGGCGTGCTCGCCGCGCTCGCAGTAGCGGGCTCCCGGCTCGTCCTCGGGGTGCACTGGTTCAGCGACATCGTGTTCGGACTCGCCGTCGGCGTTCCGTGGGCGATCATCGCAACGTTGGTGCTGGCCCGCGTCGAGTGGCCCTTCAGCTGGTTGGGCCGGCGTGAGCCCGCCGAAGAAGACCAAGGAGTTCGCGCGTTCCACCTGCGGTGAGGCGCACGATCAATGCGCCGCTCACGACCGCGAGCAACGCCACGTCGATCTCGGCGGCCAGCGGGACACCGGTCATCGGCAGCTGAGGCGGGGGCCCGGCCACGCTCGGATGCGTCACCGTGGGCGGGTCCACCGTGGGATGGCCGATCGTCAACGTGACGCTTACCTGTCCCGGCGATCCGCTGATGCCGGTTGCCCCTGACTGACTCATCTTCCTACGCCACCACCGGCGCCGCTAAGGGGCCCTTGAATCGCCTCGCGCGCCGGCGCTCGCGCTCCACCAGCACAGCCACCACGACCAGGATGCCGATGGCGATCAACGCCCAGGGGAAGAGGTCCTTTGCCAGTGGCGCCACCACGTGACTGCTCGGATTGGCCTTAACAAGGACGACCAGCTGCTGCACGATGCTGAGATCTCCGTCGTTGACTGCCGAAGCCTCAGCCCCGATGCCCGCCAGGGCCGCGGACTTGATGCCGTGGGGCATGTGAATCGTGACCGGCACCCGAACCTTCTGGTACGGGCCGAGGTTCACGGTGTGAGTGCCGAGGCTCGTCCCGGCAGCCAGGCCGGTGTCCGGACGGCTGAACTGGTAGCCCCCGTTGACGTAGTTCGTCCCGAGCACGTAGAGGTGGACGGTGACCGGGCGGGCGGTGCGGTTGTAGACGATCACCGCGTCGTGGACCGTGGACCCGTCGGCCGGATGTGACAGTGACGTCCTCTGGTGCTGGCCCGCGGGGGCGGCGACGAGACCCCACGTGGTTGTCTGCACCGCTCGAGCCGGCGCGCTCGCAAGGAGCACGCCGGCCGAAGCGAGGACTGCGGCGATGAGGAGGCGGAACCTCGTGATCACGGCTTACTGGTCGATCAGGGTTGGTCGATCAGGGTGACGGTCATGACGCCCTTGTAGCTTCCCGCCGGGATGCTGGTGGTGTTGATCGCAAGATCAGGGCTCGAGGAGTACGAGCCGGTCTGGGCTATCGATCCGGTCAGGCTCGTCACGCTGGTGATGCTCGCTGTCAGGACGTTCTCGATGCTGGTGAGGTCGCTGGTGAGACCTGTCAGGCCGAGCTGGTCCACCAGGGCGGTGATGCCCTGGAGCATCGTCGAAACGTCCGACGACGTGAGGTAGCCGCCGTTGATCAACTGGGTGAGGGTCGGGTTGCTCGTACCGAGGGTGCTGGTCATCAGGCTCTGCACGTCGGACAGCAGGCCGGTTGGGTCAGCGGTGCCGTCCATGATCTGCACCGGGGTCGCCCCCGTCGCGGTGGTGTCGCAGGTCGGGTGCACGTCGGGGGTGGCGAAGTTCCCCCCGAGCCCCGTGGTGGGCAAGTTGACCGGGAGCGTGCCCGCGAGACTGGCAAGAGTCGACCCGATGAGGTTGGTGGCGGTGCTGCCGGTCAGTTGCGACTGGCTCAGCGGGTTCTGCGAGGCGGGCAGAAGGCCGTCGACCGTGTTGTTCACGGTGACCGGCGTCAGCAGCAGAGGATCGCTGATGTTGGTACCGGTCAAGGTACCTACGACGGTGAAGACGGGTGTCAGGTTGGCGCTCACGCCGCCGACGGTCAGCAGGCCCGTCGGCGACGACAGGGTCACCGCGCTCGACGGAACCTCCGAGCTGCAGTTATACGTGTTGTTGGCGAAGCCGTACAGGTTGGACATGGTCGCCTGCACCTTGAACCCATTGTTGGTATAGGAGCTGTCCTGAACCTTGGCAATGAAGTTGCTGGTTCCAGAGGACAGGTCCGTGGACGTCAGCGGTGTGGTGCCGTCCGGCTGGAACAGAGACAGCGTCCGGGTTCCACCGGTACTGCTGTAGAGCACGTCGACGCCGGACGAGCCGAACGCAGGCCCGGCGAGCAGCGTGAGCATCGCCGCGCCGGCGCCGAGTGCGGCGAACTTCTTGGTGGTGAGCCTCACTGCTACCCCTCCCTAGACAGCTACATGTCGAATGAACCCAGCACTTGGCTTTCGGCGGCTGTTGTGTAGGAGTTGATGGCCCGTAGAGGTGATTTCGGCCGCCCTCTGGCTAGGCCAGGACCACCTCGTCCGGACTAGTCATGAAGCGCGAGGCGAGCGTGCGTCCGAGGTCGGAGGGCGACATCGATCGCCCTTACAGGAGTCTGCCCGCGGCAAACGGGAGACTCGTCGCAGCCAAAGACTTCAGAGGTGCCCCCCGACCCAGAGTGGGGGGACACTCGGCTGACGTCTGCGGCGGGCGCGGCGGCGCGAGGGGACCAGGCGGAACGTTGCCGACTCGCCAGCCTGAAGCTGAACGTGGTCTTCCCGCACGCCAATGGTTATGGGGGCTGCGGGACCGGTGGCAGAGGTGATGCTCAGCTCGCGGTGGTCCACGTTGATGGTGAGGATGTGGTTGCGGTAACGCAGGACGAGGTTCAGATGGGGTATCTCGTCGGGCAGTAGAGGACTGAAGCGCAGCACGTCGCCGTGGGTGTCAAGACCGGTGTAGCAGCGTTCGAGCAGATCGATGGTTCCAGCCATGGCCCCGAGGTGGATGCCGCGGCTAGTGGTGCCGCCGTCGTCGGACAGATCGGCGGTGAGCGCCTGTTGGAGGAGTCGGTAGGATCGGGTTCGGTCGGTCCGGGCCAGGACCCAAGCATGAGCGACGCGGCTGAGAGTCGATCCGTGGCTGGTCCTGGCCAGGTAGTAGTCCACGGTGGCCGGGATCGACTCGGTGTCGAAGTCGTAGCCCATTCGACCCAGCACGGTGGTGAGCTCCTCGGCTGACAAGAGGTAGAAGAGCATGAGGGCATCCGCCTGCTTGGACACCTTGTAGCGGTTGGTCGAATCTGCTTCTGCTTCGAGGATCAGATCGAGACGGCCGATGTCGCCGTAGCGCTCGCGATAGCGGGGCCAGTCCAGCTCGAGCAGGTCGTCGTAGCCTTCGAACTGGGCCAGCAGACCGTTGCGCAGGAACGGCACTCGCAGCCCGCGGCCCACCCGCTCCCACAGATCCAGCTCGTCCTTGGCGAGCCCGAGCGAGTCCCACAGCTCGTGGCCGAGGCTCGGACCGATCAGCTCATAGACGTCGCCGGCCCGGGCCAGCGCCCACGATGCCATCACGTTCAGATAGGCGCTATTGTCCACGCCCTCGCCCGGCCGGTCGGGGTAGCCGTCGTGGAACTCGTCGGGGCCCATGACCCCGCGCAGGTCGTAGCGGCCGGTGGCCGGGTCATGAGCGGCGAGGCAGGCGAAGAACCGGGCCGACTCGACCAGCAGTTCGGCGCCGTGGCGGACCAAGAACCCGAGGTCGCCGGTCACCTGCCAGTGCTGCCAAACGTTGTACGCCACAGCCGCATTGATGTGGTATTGCCGTCGTGAATAATCAGTCAGCCACCGGCCCGAGCGCGGATTGAACAACTCGGCCGGTGTCTCCTCACGCCCGTCAGAGCCGCTCTGCCACGGGAACAACGCGCCTTTGCAGCCTAGCTGCCGGGCCCGCCGGCGCGCCTGGGGCAGGCGCCGCCAACGGTAAAGGAGCAGAGACCGGGTCAACTCCGGGAGACGCAGGTTCAGAAGGGGGAACACGAACAGCTCGTCCCAGAAGACGTGCCCCCGGTAGGCCTCGCCGTGCAAGCCGCGAGCGGGAACCCCCGCGTCCAAGATCGTGGCGTGTGGAGAGAGAGACTGCAGGAGGTGCACCAGGTGCACCCTGACAGCCAGGCCGGCGCCGCCGTCACCGTCGAAGTCGATACCGAACCGCTGCCACAAATCGCCCCACGCCTTGGCATGAGATGCGAGGACATCCGGGAAACGAGGGGCGTCGCGTGCCGTTTCGATCGCCGCCTGCGACGGCTCGGATATAGCGGCGTCGCGGGAGGTCACCACGCCTACCGCCTTCTCTATGACGATCTCGTCCCCACAGCCGACATCGATTTCCAGCTGATGACCGGCCAGTCCGGTCTCCTCGATCTCCCGGCCGGCGGGCCGGCCTCCTGCCGTCCCAGCCCACGCTTCGGTGCGGGCGGCTACCGCCACACGCACCCGGGACTGGACCGTCTCGGCCACCACAGCCGCGACCGCACCGTCGTGTATGAGCTCGGTCACTTCCAGGTGCCGGGCGGCCAGGAGACGGTAGGCGGGGACGTTTCTGTTGGTGACCCTGCCATCCACCACCGAGCGCACGTCCAGCCGACCGGACCAGTTGAGCGGCCAGAGCCGAACCTCGATCGCGGCGAGATGCGGGGCCGCCATCGAAACCAGGCGCCGCTCGCGGACCCGGCTGCGCCTGCCTGCGCTGTCGACGAGAACCGCCTTCCGGGTTAGGACCGCGTGGCGCAGATCCAGACTCACATCATGATCCTCGAGGCGACCCTCACCGTTGGCGAACCACTCGCCGCCGGCGAACCGGTAGGTAAGCGACAGCCAGTTCGGGATGTTGACCATCGACTCGTCCTCGCGCCGTCGCCCTTCCACCTCCGAGGTGAGCCGGTTGTAGACACCCGCCACGTAAGCGGCCGGGTAATGGATGTCATCCGGCCCGACGTGGGTCATCGCTCCCCGAGCCGCCATGTACCCGTTGCCGACCGTCAGCAGCGCTTCCCGGGTCCCCTCCCGGGCCGGATCGAAATCACGAAAAGAGAGCACCCACCGGTCGCTCCCCTTCGGCGACCTATCGTCGAGCAGTTCGGCAAGCTCAGCCGTTGAGCCTCCAGGTTCTGATCGCCCCACCCGCCTACTGTTGCGGCTCCTTGCACCTGAGCTTCCCGTCATCACGGCACGAACCTTCTCCACCAGGCCCACAGCCTGCGGGGGTTGCCGTCACGCGAACCCGTTGATTCATACTCACCCCTCATATGGATCTCGACCCGTGCGGGGCACAGCCAGTCCCGTAGCCGTTCCATCCCCACCAGCCTCGAACCCGATCGGTGACGGTCGGAAGGGTCAAAGGTCACCTTCCGGCCCAGCCATCTCGGGGAGAGACGTTCGCCTCTCTCCGAAATCAGCCACCTCGCTGGGTTGGGGTCCGCTGCCGGCGGCGCAAGCGGCGGATCGCCTTGTGGGCTTCGACAGCCAGGAAGAGGGCTGTGGCGGTGAGTACGGTCCAACCCCAGGTATTGGCGGGCAACGGCGCGATCTGCAGGAGATGCTGGGTCGGGGCCCAGTGCATCGCGGTGAGGTGGATTCCGAGCGCGGCCAGGGTGCCGGCGATGAGTAGCCGGTTCCCCTTGAAACCGGTGCGGAGGAATGACTGGGTCTCAGAACGGCTGTTGAGGACCATCACGTTCTCGAACAGGACCATCAAGACCATGACCGCGTTACGCGAGGCGCTCGTGGTCCAGCCGGCGTCGAGAAGGACGCGGTACATGCCGAAAGCCGCGCCGCCCACGATCGACGCGGTCACAGCTATCCGTTCGAGCATGAGCCGGTTGAACACCCCTTCGCTGGGCGGTCGGGGGGGGCGGCGCATCTCGTGCCCTTCGGCTGGCTCGAACGCCAAGGCGACGTCCTGGATGCCGTTGGTCACCAGGTTCAGCCACAACAGCTGCACCGCGGTTAGCGGTGGCGGCATACCGGCGCTGAGGGCGAGGAGGAACAGAACCAGCTCGCCGGCACCTGTGGATACCAGCAGGCTGATCACCTTTCGGACATTTCCGTAGGCGATCCGTCCCTCTTCGATACCGGCCACGATGGACACGAAATTGTCGTCCGTGACGATGAGATCGGCGGCTTCGCGGGCGACGTCGGTGCCGCCGCGCCCCATCGCCACGCCGACATGGGCTTGGCGTAATGCCGGTGCGTCGTTTGCGCCGTCACCGGTCACCGCCACGAGCTCCCCCCGCCGGATGAGGGAGTCGACGATCGCTAGCTTCTGGGCCGGTTCGACACGGGCGAATACGGTCGCCCCCGAAACCAGTGCGTCCAAGTTGCGAAACGGTTCGGCGGGCGAGCCGGATTGTACGGCGACGCGCAGGTCGTGGCCGGTGACTACCTCGCCCGGCCCGGCCGCGATGCCGACCTGACGGGCGATCGCCAAGGCGGTGGAGGGGTGGTCGCCGGTGACCATGAGCACCCGCAGCCCGGCCGCCGCGCATGCCTCCACCGCCTCCCGAGCGCCGGGGCGGGGCGGGTCGAGCATGGCGACCAGGCCGAGCAGCACCAGATCCCGGGGTGGCCGGTCCTCGAGGTGGCGGCCGGCGCCGCCCGGGGTGGATCGTGAGGCCACGGCGATGACTTTGCGACCATCGGCGGCCAGCTGCTCCGCGACGTCGAGCACCTCGTCATGGGCCAATGGCTGACGTCCGTGCGGTCCGAGCTGACGGGTGCACATGGCCAGCACGGTCTCTACCGCCCCCTTCACGTACAGGTCCGCAGTGTCGGAGTCGGAGGTTTGGTGGAGGCTGGCCGCGAATCGCCTTTCAGGCTCGAAGGGGATCCCGTCGAGCAGAGGGAACCGGGCGATGGCTTCGGGGCGAGTTATACCGAGCTTGTGGGCGAATACCAAAAGGCCGACGTCGACCGCGTCACCGTGATGGGTCCATCCCGAGTCCTCGCGAGCGAGGACTGCCTCGTTGCACAGGGCACCGGCTCTCGCCAGATTGGCCACTTGGTCGCGTCGAGAGACGTCGGGAGCCTCGACAGGGGTGACGTCGCCGAATGGGACGGTGCCGGCACCGCTCACGGCCCAGCGGGAACCGCCCGGGAGGACGACGTCGGTGACGGTTAGCTCGTTGACTGTCAAAGTCCCGGTCTTGTCCGAGGCGATCGTCGTACAAGAACCCAGCGACTCGACCGCGGCCATGCGCCGCACGATCACATGACGACCGGCCATCTTGCGCATCGCAAGAGCCAGCGCGACCGTCAGCGCGACCGGAAGCCCCTCGGGTATGGCCGAGACGGCGAGGGCGATGGCCACCAGCGCCACCTCGTTCAGCGAACTGCCCCTTGCTGTCTCGATGACCGCGAAGACGGCCGCTACTACGACCATGACCGCCGCCACCCAGTGCGTGAACCGCCGCATGCGCATCAGCAGCGGGGGTTCGGCAGCTTGAAGCGTCGCGAGCTCGGAAGCGAGCGCACCTATCTCGGTCGCCAGTCCAGTGGAGACCACCGCCCCGTCACCGCGCCCACGGGTGACGAGGGTCCCCGCGAAGGCCATGTTCACCCGGTCTGCGAGCCCAACCTCATCGGAGAGAGTCTCAGCCGCATTCTTGGCCACTGCCGCTGCTTCACCGGTCAGCAGAGACTCGTCCACACGCAGATCCTGGCTGTCGAGCAGCCGGACGTCGGCGGGAACCTTGTCACCCGACGCCAACAGGACGACATCACCGGGCACAATCGCCGAGGCGTCGACTTCGACGACATCCCCGTCTCGTACCACCCGAGCCGATGTGGTCATCATCTGGCGGAGCGCCAGCGCGCTCCGTTCCGCCCGCGCCTCCTGGAGGGTCCCGATGACCGCGTTGAGCGTGACCACCACTCCGATGAACACCGCGTCAGACCACTCCCCGAGGACGACCGCCAACCCGGCCGCCACAAGCAGGATATAAATGAACGGGCTGGCGAACTGGCGCAAGAACACCGTCGCCACTCCGGGCGCCGCTGGCTGGGGCAACACATTCGCTCCACCAACATCCAACCGCCGGCGCGCCTCCGCAGAACTCAGCCCCCGCCGAGAACTATCGAGCCCAGCGAGAACAGTATCGACAGAATCCGTGAACGACATCGTCTTCGCATGCCATCCAAGCCCTCGGCGAAACGTCGCTGGCAGAGGCGAACGTCACACACGACTCAGCGGTCATCCGTGCCGGGTTAGGCGGAGATGGCAGCCAGGAGGCGCCAGGTGCAGTTGGTTCTCAGAGGTTAGCCGGCCTGCTGGTAGTTGTCGCTGGGCGGGTTCGGCGACGGCTGGAGGACGGGCCGTGTTCTAGTCGGTGCTCGACGACGCGTGTGACAGCTTCGGAGCGGACGCGCGGGTAGGCCTCCACGACCCCGCAGCGGTCGCAGCGGACGATCCAGCCTCGACCGTCGATGGTCGCCTCCAGGCTCACCTGGGGCATTCCGCCTCCATGCTGTTGATTCTGCCGAGCCGGCCTGGCGGTCAGGGCACGGGTAGGTGGCAGATTCGTAACGATTCGTCATTCCCGCGGGTCGGCCGTCGTCCAAAGCGCTCGGCTCGGCGACAAGCGATGTCAGGCGAGGCGCGTCGCTCCGTAGGGAGGCTGTCGACTGTCAGCGACCTTGGTTGGCCTCGCTCGATGTCGTGGGAACGTTCAGGCCAATTGGACAGGCCACACCGGTGCCGCCCAGGCCGCAGTAGCCGTCGGGGTTCTTGGCCAGGTACTGCTGGTGGTAGTCCTCGGCGTAGTAGAACCCGCCTTCGGGCAGCGGGCGGATCTCGGTGGTGATCGACCCGTAACCCGCCTCGGCGAGCGTCTCTTGGTACGCGTCACGCGAGGCGTCGGCTGCTGCGAGCTCGGCCGGGTGCAGGGCGTAGACGGCGGAACGGTACTGGGTGCCCTGGTCGTTGCCCTGCCGCATGCCCTGGGTCGGGTCATGCGACTCCCAGAAGATCTTCAGCAGGTCGTCGTAGGAGGTGACGGCCGGGTCCCACACTACGAGCACCACCTCCGCGTGCCCGGTGCGGCCGCTGCAGACCTCCTCGTATGTCGGGTTCGGCGTGTAGCCGCCGGCGTAGCCGGCCGCGGTGACGTACACGCCGGGGGCCTGCCAGAACTTGCGCTCCGCACCCCAGAAGCACCCCAGCCCGAACACGGCTATGCCGAATCCCTCCGGGAAGGGCGCCTTCAGCGGGTGGCCGCTGATGAAATGGACGCCGTGGACGGGCATCGGCTCCGCGCGGCCTGGAAGAGCGTCCGCTGGATCGACCATATGCAGCTTTTGACGGGAGAACATCATCGTCCCCAGGCTACGGCGACCCGGCCCCTATGCACGTGCACGGCCGGTCTGGCTGCCTCTACGCCCCGCTCATGGCGATGTCCGAGACCGCGAGGGTAACGCCCGACGCCGAAGAAGGCAGGCGCTCCAGGTCGTTGCCGATCGCAACGACGCCGGCCAGCATCCGCTGCAAGGTCGACGCGATGGTGATCTCCCGTACCGGCCCGGCAAGAGCCCCGCCGCGGATGAGAACACCCTCCGCCCCGACGGAGAAGTCGCCGCTGACCGGGTTGACTCCCGAGTGCACACCCGACACCGACTGGACCATCAGACCGTCGCCGACCTCGGCGAGCACCTGCTCCGGGGACAAGGTGCCCGGCACGAGGGTCAGCGCCCTCGCGCCCGTGCCGGGCGCGCTCTTGAATCCTGCCCTGACGGCGGAGGCCGTCGACGAAGTACCGGCTCGGCGGGCCGAGTAGGTGTTGTACAGGAAGCGGCGCAGCATGCCGTCTTCGATCAGCACGTTGCGACGGGTCGCCAGCCCCTCGGCGTCGTAGGGGGTCGCCCCGTACGCGTCGGCGTCCGTGGGGTCGTCCACGAGTGTGAGCGCCGGCACCGAGACACTCTCTCCCAGGCGGTTCGCGAAGAGGGACCTGCCCTTCAGGACCGATTCACCGTCGAGGGTCCCGGCGAGGATGGCGAGGAGCGTCGCGGTGATCCTCGGTTCGAACACCACGGTCAGGTGCTCCGACTTCGGCTTGACCGCGCCGAGGAGTCGGGTCGCCCGCTCGACTGCGTCGGCGGCCGCCTTGCCGAGGTCGAGGTCAGCCGGGCTGCGGCCGACGCTGTACCCGCCGCCCGTCTGAGTGTCCGATCCTTCGCCGGCGACCGCGTACGCGGACAGGTAGCAGGCGGTCCTTCGAGACGATGCGCGTATACCGGTACTCGTCGCGACCGCGGACTCGACGGCGGCATCGCCCCACTCCGACGCCTGAACCTGCCGGATCCGAGAATCGCCCGCCCTGACCGCACGTTCGAGCTCGATCGCCAGCGACACCTTCTGGTCGGTTGGAAAAGATGCCAGGTCGTCGCGCCAGAGATCCAGCTGCGCCGGCGCCACCCCGTCGGGTTCGGCCAGACCGACGAACTCGTCGTCGGTGGCGAAACCGGCGTTGTCGCGCGCCTCTTCCAGAGTCTCCTCGACCACTGCGGGGTCGAGCGATCCCGCGTAGGCGAACCCTTGGCGAGGCCCCTTGACGACGCGTATGCCGATCCCGGCCGACTCCGCCGAAGAGAGCGACTCCACCTCCCCGCTGAACACCTGCACCTCGGTCTCGCGGCCGCGCGCGACGAACGCCTCGACCTGCTCTCCCTCGCGGGCCCACCCGGCGACGCGTGTCGCCAGAGCGAGCAGCTCCGTGTCCGGTTGGTTCATCTCGCGGTACCACCCACGGTCATGGCGCTGACCCTGAGAGTCGGCTGGCCGTCGCCAACCGGGACGCCTTGACCTTGCTTGCCACATGTGCCCGGCGGACCCATGGCGAAGTCGTTGCCGACAACATCGATGTTGCGCAGCACCTCCGGGCCGTTGCCGATGAGGTTGGCATCGCGCAGCGGTTCGGTGATGTGGCCGTCCTCGATCAGGTAGGCCTCGGTCATGCCGAACACGAAGTCACCGGTTGCGGTGTTGACCTGACCGCCTCCGAGCTGTGCCACGTAGACCCCGTGCGGCGTCTGCCGGATGATCTCGTCGGGGTCCTCGTCGCCCGCGAGCACGTAAGTGTTCGTCATGCGGACCATCGGGAGGTGCTGGTAGCTCTCTCGCCGCCCGTTGCCGGAGCTCGCGCGACCTTCCTTTCGCGCCCGCAGCCAGTCCCACATGTAATCGGTGAGCACGCCGTCTTGGATCAACACGTTCCGTCCGGCCGGGTGGCCCTCGTCGTCGACTGCCAGGGCCCCCCATTCGGGGCCCATCGTGCCGTCGTCGACCAGGGTGACCAGCGGGCTCGCGACCAGCTGGCCGACCTTCCCCGCGAACACGGACACGTCCTTGGCGATGTGGTCCGCTTCGAGGCCGTGACCGCACGCCTCGTGGAACAGCACCCCGCCGCTCCCCCGCTTGATCACGACCGGCAGGCTGCCCGACGGCGCCGGCCGTGCGGAGAGCTTCGTCAGCGCGCGCTGACCTGCGCTGCGGGCCATCTCGTCGACGTCCACGTCTGTGAACAGCTCGAACCCCACAGTGGCCCCGACGCTCTCCCGCCCCGTCTGCATACCGGTGTCGCCGCTCGCGACGCAACTCACCGCGAAACGGGTCTTGACCTGGTCGTCGGACGCGAGGACACCCTCGCTGTTGGCGACGAGTATCTGCCGGCGGCTGTCCCCGTACACGGCGCTCACCTGCTTGATCGACCCGCCGGTGGATCGGGCCGCTTCGTCCGCACGCCGAAGCAATGCCACCTTGTCCGCCTTGGCGACCGATTCGGGCAGCACGGACACCGAGTTGGGCGCCGGAGCCTGAACTCGCTGCATCGCGACGGTGCGTACGCCACCTCCCCCGCCGCGTGCAGCCGCCGCAGCCGCTTCTGCCGCGGCCCGCAACCCCGCCTCCGAGAGATCGCTCGTGTGGGCGAAACCGGTCGTCTCGCCTACCACCACTCGGATGCCGGCGCCGCGCTCCCTCCCGGAGGTGAGCTCCTCCACCCGGCCGTCGTCGAGCCGGGCCGACGTGCCGCGCCGGTCCTCGGCGAAGACCTCCGCGAACTCACCGCCGGTCCTCAAAGCGGCAGCCAGGACTCCCTCGACCACGGCCTCGTCGATCAAAGCTTTTCTCCTATCAAGTGCACCTGGTTGGGCCCGGCGGTCCGACGCCCGGTCAGACCGCATTGGAACAGTGGGAGGGTACCCGCGTACCGTTGGCAACCGTGGCCGTCAACACGGGCATCACCGCCGCGATCGAACTGGATGTCACCGAGGAGGACACCGCGCTCCACCTTGGCACCGGAGACGTCCGCGTCCTGTCGACGCCGCGGATCGTGGAGCTCTGCGAGCAGGCGACCGTCAGGGCGCTCGAAGGCGGGGTGGAGGATGGAAGAACCTCGGTGGGGTTCAGGGTGGAGGTCACCCACCTCGCACCCATAGCGGTCGGTAGCCACGTCGTCGCCGTGGCGACGCTCGAGAGGACCGAGGGGAAGCGCCTCGTCTTCAACGTCAGCGTCAGCGACCGCTGTGGCCTCGTCGCCGCCGGCAAGGTGACCCGGGTGCTCGTCGATCGGGCGGCCTTCCTCGACAAAGCCCGCTGAGGGGCTGATCCAGAGCCCGGTCCTAGCTGCCCGGTCCTAGCTGCCCGGTCCTAGCTGATAGTGACGGGGGTGCCGAGCGGCAGGAGACCGGCCAGCTGAGTGATCGCCGAGTTGTCGAGGCGGACGCAGCCGTGCGAAACGGGGTGCCCGACGGACCACGGCTCGTCCTGTCCGTGGATGCCGATCTGGGCGTTGCCACCGTTGAAGGTTGCGTAGGTGTCGGAGAACCACGCGAGGCCGAAGATGTAGGGGCCGTAGGCGCCGTTGGGGTTGTCGGGCCGGATCAGCTCCCACAGGTACGTGTTGCCCGCAGGCGTGGGAGACGACGGTTTGCCGACGGCGGCGGGAAACTGCGTCACCTGGTCCGTCCCGTTGAAGACGGTGAGGGTGTCGGCCGCGCGGTTCACCACGACCCTGTAGGTCGTCTGCGTGAGCGTGACGCCAGCGGCAGGGATCCAGCCGAGGCTGCCATTGGGCCGGATCGGGAGCTCAACCTGCAGCCAGCCCGACGGGTCCGGCTGGCCGACGACCGCGAACACCTCCGGGGCGCCGAACGGGTTGGTGGCGGGCAGCGTCCCCGTGGGCTGGCCGCCGGGAGAAGCGCTGTATGGCGTGGCGGCGGACAGCGTTGCGATCAGGGTCGGCGCCGGCGTGTCCGCCAACGACGCCACCGCTCTTTTGGCACCCGCCCACCTCTCAGGGTGCGGTGGCGAGGGCTGCGCAGCAGCAACGGCATGTCCGAAACCGCCTTCGGGCGACAGGCCGGGCGCCATGATCGCCGAAGCGGTCACGCCCGCTATGCCCAACGCGGCGACGGCGGCCAACACGACCCGGCGTCCCCATGCGCGGTCCATGACCTCCATGGTGCCACGAGCGCGCCAGTAGGCTGAGCGCGCTCCCGCGGCCTCCCCTTGCGCATGTCCGAGACCTCCGAACCACAGCACGAACCGGCGACCAACCGCGCGCGCCCCGTGCTGCCCTCGCACTGGTGGCGCGAGATTCTCATAATCGCGGTGTTTTACGGCCTCTACACGCTCGTGCGGGACATCCGCAGCACCAAGCCGGTCTCCTACCTGCAGGCCTTCACCAACGCGAAGCGGATCATCCGTCTCGAGACGATGCTCGGCGTGTTCCACGAGCAGCAGATCCAGCACTGGTTCCTGCACGACCGGTCGTTCATCCGATTCTGGAACGACTACTACGGGACCGCGCACTTCGTGGTCGTCATAGCGGTGCTGGTGATGATGTTCTTCTGGTTCCCCGCGCACTACCGACTGTGGCGCAACACTCTGGCGATCACCAACCTGATCGCGCTCATCGGCTTCACGGTCTTCCCGCTCATGCCGCCGCGGCTTCTTCCTCCGAGCTACCACTTCGTCGACACCCTCCAGAAGTTCGGTGGGTTCTGGAACTTTTCCTCCGGGGCCATCAATCACGTGTCCAATCAGTACGCGGCGATGCCGAGCCTCCACACCGCTTGGGCACTCTGGTGCGCCGTCGCGCTCTTCCCCGTACTGCGTGCGTGGTGGACGAAGCTGCTCCTGCTCATCTATCCGCTGGCCACGATCTTCTGCATAGTCGTCACGGCGAACCACTACTTCGCCGATGAGGCGGCAGGGATCGTCGTGCTGGGGGTTTCCTATTTCCTGGCCAACCGGCTGACGCTCGCGCTGGACCGGCGGCACAACCAAAGAGAGGTCGAGTTGGGGCACGAGCTCGCTGCTCCCCCGCCGGACCGGGCCCGGCTGCCGTGAGCGACCCGGCGGGACCGCCGGCTTCGCGAAAGGTGGCGCCGCTGGTAGAGAAGCGGCTCGAGGATTTGCTTCGCCGCGAGACGAAGCGGTGGGCGCAGGTGGACGAGGAGCTGGCGGTCCCTCTGTCGGACCTCGCCTCGTCCGTACTGTCAGGGGGGAAAAGACTCCGCGCCGCGTTCTGCTACTGGGCTTTCGTCGGTGCGGGCGGCGACGCGGAGGACCCGAGGGTGGTCGACGCCGGCGCGGCCCTCGAAATGCTTCACAGCGCGGCTCTGCTGCACGACGACGTGATCGACGGATCGGACCGGCGCCGCGGGGTACCCACCGTTCACGTGGAGCACGCGCAAAGGCATAGGCGCATGGGTTGGAGCGGTGACGCCGCGAGGTTCGGCGCCGGCGTCGCCATCCTGACCGGAGACCTCGCCCTCGTGTACGGCGACCGGCTGCTGTCCGGCGCCCCGCGCGAGGCCGCTGACGTGTACGACGAGATGCGGCTCGAGGTCAACTTCGGCCAGTACCTCGACGTTCTCGGTGCTGCCGACAAGTCGGGCCTGGCGGGAGAGAAGGGGATCGAACGGGCCCGCCGGATAATCCGGTACAAGACCGCGAAGTACACCGTCGAGCGACCCCTCCATCTCGGAGCAGCCATGGCGGCTCCCTCAGCTTTCGCGGAGCTGAAGGGGCCACTGTCGCGGTTCGGATTGCCCTTGGGGGAGGCGTTCCAGCTGCGTGACGACCTGCTGGGAGTCTTCGGCGACCCGGCCCGCACCGGAAAGCCCGTAGGCGAGGACCTCAGGGAAGGCAAGCCGACCATGCTCGCCAGCCTCGCGGCGGCACGAGCGGCGGGGCAGGATGCAGAGCTTTTCGCATCACGGTTCGGCGCGCCCGATCTGGCACCGGGAGAGATCCGCCAGCTCCAGGACGTCATCGACTCCTCGGGAGCCCGTGCCGCCGTCGAAGGCGAAGTGGCCCGCCTGGCCCGCGAGGCCTCGTCGGCGCTGTCTCAACTGCCGTTCGAGGGCGAGGCTCTGGCCTCGCTGGGAGAGCTCGCCGAGTTCGTGGCGGGGCGCGACCAATGACAGGCGCAGTCCAGACCACTCCCGGGAGGGGGTACCCTCGGCAGGTGCTGCTGGAGTCGATCAACTCCCCGACGGACCTCGGCAAACTCGACTACGAGGAGCTGAGCGCTCTCGCCGCCGAGATCCGGGCGTTCATCGTCAAGGCCGTTTCGGTCACAGGGGGACATCTCGGCTCCAACCTGGGGGCCGTGGAGCTCACCATCGCCCTTCACCGGGTGTTCTCGTCCCCGCGGGACAACCTCCTGTGGGACACCGGCCACCAGGCGTACGTGCACAAGATCCTCACCGGCAGGCGGGACATGTTCGCCAGCCTCCGCCAGGGGGGAGGGCTGTCCGGCTACCCGTCGAGGGCGGAATCCGTCCACGATTGGGTCGAGAACAGCCACGCCTCCACGATCCTCAGCTACGCCCACGGGATGGCCGCCGGCGTCGCTCGCAGCTCCAGCCCCGACAGGCGGGTCGTCGCCGTCATCGGCGACGGCTCGATGACCGGCGGGATGGCCTTCGAGGGTCTCAACAACCTCGGTCACAGCGGCAGCCGGGTCGTGGTCGTCCTCAATGACAACGGGCGCTCCTACGCGCCGACCATCTCCCGCCTGTCGGAGAGCCTCACCAAGCTGAGGCTGCACCCTGGCATCCGCTCGGTGCGGTCCAGGATCGAGGAGGGGCTTCGGGACCTACCGAGGGTGGGGAATCTCGCATACTCCAGCCTGCAAGGTCTCTACTCGGCAGTCAGGGAGATCATCGAGCCGCCGGCGTTCTTCGAAGCGCTCGGGGTCCGCTACGTCGGGCCGATCGACGGCCATGACATAGCCGGGATGGAACTGGCCCTCGCGCAGGCCGCTTCGTTCGACGGCCCCATCGTCGTGCATGTCCTCACCAACAAGGGCCGGGGCTACCCGCCCGCGGAAAACGACGACGAGAAGTGCCTACACGACGCGCCCGTCTTCGACCCCGTCGTCGGTCCGCCACAGGGCTGGTCCGCGCCGCGCGGCTACACGCAGGCGTTCAACGAGGCGATGCTGTCGATAGGAGAGCGCTACCCGAACGTGGTGGCCATCACCGCGGCGATGCCCGGGCCGACCGGGCTTCTCCCGTTCGCCGGAAGGTGGCCCGACCGCTTCTTCGACGTCGGGATCGCCGAGCAGACAGCCGTAACGTCCGCCGCGGGCATGGCGATGGCAGGCCTGCGCCCGGTCGTGGCCGTCTACTCGACCTTCTTAAGCCGGGCGTTCGATCAAGTGAACCTGGATGTAGGCCTGCACGGGCTCCCGGTGGTGTTCGCGCTCGACCGCGCCGGCATAACAGGGCCGGACGGGCCCAGCCACCACGGGGTTCTCGACATTGCCCTGTGCCTGAAGGTGCCGGGCATGACGCTGTTCGCGCCTTCCTCCGCGCAAGAGGTCCCGGTGATGCTCGAAACCGCGCTGCAGCTGTCGGGCCCGGCATCCATCCGGTGGCCGCGCACGGCCGCCCGCCACGTCGCTGCCGACCAGGTGGGCTCCGGGCTCCAGGCGCGACTGGTCCGCCGCGGGGACGCCGAGGCACCCGATTCGGTCTGCATACTCGCGGTCGGCAAGATGCTCGAGGCCGCCGAGGAGGCAGCCGAGCTCCTCGTAGTCGACGGTGTCGACGCCACTGTCTGGGACGTGCGTGTCCTCAGGCCGCTGGACCCGGCGATGCTCGCCGACGCGGGACGCCACCGGCTCGTCGTGACCGTCGAGGACGGCGTCAGGACCGGGGGCGCCGGCTCGTACATCACCGACGCCATGGGCGACCTCTTCGAGACGAGAGCGACACCGCCGGTGCTCGTGCTGGGCATACCGGTCGCGTACATCCCGCACGGCGAGCCGGACCGGATCCTCGCCCAGCTCGGCCTGGATGGCGCGGGCATCGCGGCGGACATCGCCAAGGCCCTCCCCCGCCACGACTCCTAGGGCGACGACCGGTGGATCACGAGGCGCTCCTAAGGGCAGTCGAGTCCGAGGGTTCGCGGTTCTTCGACGTGGCGGACACGGTGGATACGGACCGCAAGGTGCCCGCCTGTCCCGAGTGGACGGTAGAGGACCTCGTACGCCACCTCGGCGGTATCCAACGTTGGGTCGCGGCGGTGGTTGAGGCCGGCGAGCCGGACAGCGGGATGTCGCCGCCGCAGGCTCCAGCCGGCACTGACGTGAGGGTGTGGGGGCGGGAGGGTTTCGAGGCGATGCTGAAGGCGTTCAGGGACAAGGGCCCTGACGCGCCCTGCTGGAACTTCCGGCCCGGTTCACCTCAGACCGCCGGCTGGTGGTACCGCCGCCAGGCGCTGGAAGCCGCGGTCCACCGCCACGACATCGAAGCAGCCGCCGGTATCCCGGCCCGGCCCGTCGATCCCGCTCTGGCCGTGGAAGGCGTCGACGAGATGCTGTGCGACATGCTCCCGGCGCTCCGTCAACGCGGCGCAGCCGACGCGCTGCATGGGACCCTGCACCTGCACGCCACAGACGAAGACGGCGAATGGTGGGTCGACTTCGACGCGGAGCCGGTGGCGGCAATCCGCGAGCACAAGAAGGCCGAGACTGCGCTGCGCGGACCTGCGTCCGGTCTCTTCCTCTGGCTATGGAACCGCCAGAAGATCTCCGAGGACTCGTTCGAGGTGTTCGGATCCGAGGAAATCCTGGCGGCCTGGGGGAAAGTCAGGATCTGACACCGGGGGGCGGATCGAGCGGTTCTAGGAGGTCCGGGCCGTCGTTGCGCACGTTGTTGACCCTGCTGCTCACGGGGAACAGCTCAAACCAATCGGACGGCGCCGGGACCAGCAACGCCTTGGCCTCATCCGCTTCTGTCGACGGGTCGAGCCAGCGCTGCCAGGACTCGCGCCCGAGCACCACCGGCATGCGATCGTGGACCGGCGACATGAGGTCGTTGGCCTCGGTAGTGATGATGACGCAGGTCTTCAGCGGTGGCGAGTCCGGATCCGAACGGTCGCGCCACACCTCCCAGAGACCTGCGAGCGCCATCGGCTCACCGTCCAGGCGGTGGACCGCATAAGGGAGCTTCCCTGCAGGCTTGCCGTCCGCGTTCGCCCGCCGCTGCCATTCGTAGAAATAGTCGGCGGGGATGATGCAGCGTCGCCTCGCCAGTGCGGCCCTGTAAGCCGGCTTGGTGTCGATCCCCTCGGCTCGCGCATTGATCATCCGGTTTCCGATGGCGGGGTCCTTTGCCCAAGACGGCACGAGGCCCCAACGGAACGTACCCAGCGCCCGGTGGCCCTCGCGTACGGCAACCGCGTACACATCGAGCGTGGGCGCGACGTTGTAGCGGGCTGGTAGCGGTTCGGCTCTCACCTCTTCAGCATCGAAGATCGCGGCGAGATCCTTCATCGTCGAGGTCGACGTGTAGCGGCCGCACATGCCCGGTGATGCTGCCAGGCTCAGCGACCGAACAGGGCGATGCAGTCGCGGCTGCTCGCGGTGAGGTAGTGATAGGGCGACGGCTCCATGTTGACGAGGAGCTTCGTCACGGTGAGATCCGCCGCAGGCATCCCCGGCGGGGCGGACGAGTACGTGAAAAAGTCGACCCACGCAGTGTTGATGTCCAGCTCCATGGCGCGCACCGCGCCCGCTCGTGACAAGAGATCCGCAAGGGTGGCGACGCTGAGACCGGGACCGGCCGCGTACACCAGCGCTCCGCCGGGTGTAACGCCTATCCCTGATCTCCAGACCATCACCTTGTTCGAGACCGTGAAGCCCCACTGGACGGGGTTGTTGTCCTGTACGCCTGGCACCGGCTGCCCTCCGTCGACGATCAGGTCGAGGTTCTGGCGGGCGAACACGATGTCCGGGCTCATGGTGACGTCGCGGCCCCACTCGCCGACATCGAGATTCCCGTTGCTGTCGATCCACATCGTCGCGGCGCCGGCGCGCAGCGGGCGCACGTACCGACCGTGGTCGTAGTAGCCGCCTCGAGAGTCCTGCATCTTGAAGCCTGAGTTGAATGCTGCGAGCAGGTCCGGCCGTACCGCGTCGGGGATCGGAAGCTGGTTCGTCCAGCCGGATCCGCCTGGCTCAGCAGCTCCGGCGTAGCCGACCGCGTTGACCAGCTTCGGGTCGATCCACGCCAGCGCGGCCACGAGACTGGTGTGCACGCCGTCCGGCCTGAGGTAGGTGGCGTACATCGCCGGGATCCCCTTGACCGGAGTGCCGAGCGGCCGCCATAGGCCCTCGCCAGGCAAGGCGTCCGCCACGTAGGGCCTCACCGGCGAAGGCGGTGGTAGGAACACCACCCTGGGTGGGGCGGCGAAATCGCCACGAGATTGGCGACCTGCGCTCACCTGGGCTCGCAGCACCCGGCTCGGGGTTCCCCCCTTCTTGGGTTGGTGGTGGCTGTACCAGTAGTTCTCGACGTCGTTGACGAGCCAGCGGAAATGGTGGCCTCGCAGCCACTCGACCGACCTGATGCTGAGGGCGTCCGTACCCGGCCCGGTCAGGGCCCGGGTGTAGGAATAGGCCACCGGGCTGAGCAGCGCGACGACCACGGTGAGCGCGATCCACCTCTTTCGCCGGTACCAAGGGCGCCGCGACGGCGATCCGGCCCCGGGCGCGTCGGAAGCTGGACGAGCGGGAGCGCGAGGGTCAGTGAGCATGCGTGGCGCAACGGGGGGCAACCGACGGTATCAACGGACGTACGCGCCCGGGCCGCGGCCCGCCCCGGCGGGTAGAATTCCCGGCACCCCGATCAATCATGGCCCTCACCTACCCAACTCACGCGCCGGCGAGTCCCGGACCGAGAAGCCGGATCTGGTGGCAGGAGCAAGCCCTGGCGCTCGCGCCGGCGGTGCTGACACTCCTGCTGGCCACCTCCGTATGGCTGCTCGGCTGGCGTGGCGTCGACCAGGCCGCACAGCTTTACCGGGTGACCATGTTCCGTACGCACGGGCTGATGATCTGGGACGCGGGGTGGTACGGGGGCAACTTCCCGCTCGGCTACAGCGTGCTGTTCCCGCCGCTGGCGTCGTTGCTCGGAATCCAGGTCGTGGCCGTGGCGTCGGCCGCCATCGCCACCCTCGCATTCGACCGGGTCATCCGGGCGCATTTCGGTTCGAGACCCCTCGGTACCTGGTACTTCGCGGTGTCGACGGTCCTGCCGGTGATGATCGGCCAGCTCCCGTTCCTCGCCGGCGAGGCCGCCGGCCTGGTCGCTCTGATCGCTCTCCAAAAAGGGCAACGGCGGACCGCTGTCGCTCTCGGCGTGGTCGCTGCGCTCTTCTCCCCGCTGGCCGCCGCGTTCCTCGCGATGGCCTGCCTGGCATGGGCGGCGCGCGGCAGCTCGCGGCGCGGATGGATCATCGCGACCGCCGCTGTGAGCCTCGGCGTGATCTTCGCGTTGGGTGCTCTGTTCCCCGGAGACGGGCCGTTCCCGTTCCCGTGGCAGGGACTTGTCGTGACCGAGCTGCTCTGCTTCACCGCGCTGACCCCCTTCGTCCGCACCACACCCGCCGTGCGTCTCGGCGCGCTCATCTACGCGGCGGCCTCCTTTTTCTCCTTCGTCGTCCCGAACCCTCTGGGCGGCAACGCCCCCCGGCTAGCCGGAGCCATCGGCGTCCCCCTGCTCGCCTGCTTCTTGACGGCCAACGGGCCCGCTGTAGCGCGCTTCAGCCCGTCCAAGCTCACGGAGAGGATCCTCCGCGGCCGGCGAGTGGAGTTCGGCCCCCGCCTACGCCTCCTCGCGGTCGCGATCGTCCTGCCTTTCGCCGTGTGGCAGTGGGCACCCGGCCAGAAGATCGTCACTTCCCCAGCAGCGTCGCCCTCCGTGAGCGAATCCTTCTACCAACCGCTCATCAGCGAGATCCACACGCTCACCCCGGGACCCGTGCGCGTCGAGATCCCGCCGACGCTGGAGCACTGGGAATCCGCATACGTTGCGCCGTACATCTCCCTCGCGCGCGGCTGGGAACGCCAGCTGGACATCGCTGACAACCCGCTCTTCTACACGCAGGGCGCCCTTACCCCAGCGTCCTACGAAGCGTGGCTCGACAACGAGGGTGTCAGCTACGTCGCCCTCCCGAACGCACAGCTCGACTACGCAGCGCAAGCCGAGGGGAGGTTGCTGGAGTCGGGACAGATCGGATCGTTGGTGCCGGTCTGGGGGACCGCACACTGGCAGCTCTGGCGCGTCAACGGCAGCCCGGGTCTCGTCACAGGATCAGCGGTTCTCACGACTCTCGAACCCGACCACCTCGTGCTCGAGGTCCAGAAGCCCGGACCGTTGACGGTCCGCGTGCGTTACACCGCGTTCTGGTCGATCACCACCGGAGCCGGGTGCGTGGGGCCCGCGCCCGGCGGTTGGACGAGTGTTCAAGCCTCCCTGGCCGGCCCGCTGGCGCTGTCCGCTTCGCTGCGCGGCAACCCGGCGACCACGTGCGCCACGCCTTAGCGCACGGTTGTTTGGAGGTCGCCTCCGGGGTCACAGCGCGCTGACGAAACCCAGCTGCGCTTCCGGGGCGGGAACGCGAGACACCGGGATCCGCACGGTGAAGACAGCGCCCGAGCGACCGGGGCCGGCGTCGCCCACGTTCACGCTTCCCTCGAACGCCTTGCACAAGTCGGCGACGATGGCCAGCCCCAAGCCGAAACCGCCTTGCACGCGGTCGCGGGCCTCGTCGAGGCGGACAAAGCGTTCGAAGATCCGTCCCCGCTCGTTCGCGGGCACCCCGGGGCCGTCGTCGCGCACTTCGAGAACCGCGAAAGAGCCGTCGACGGCCACCTTCACGTCGACGCTGGTTTGCGCGTAACGGCAGGCGTTATAGACGAGATTCCCGACCAGGCGCTCGAGGTAGACGGCGGGCATTCGTACGTTCACCGGCACGGAATGCAAAGTGATGCGCGGCCCACCGGCGCGCGCTGATTCGGCCGACGCGGCCGACACGACGGCCTCTGCCACCGCCGAAAGATCGGTTGCGGTGGAGGCTGCCTCTGCGGCGATTCCTCCCTCGTCGGAACGGGCGAGGATGAGCAGTGATTCGACCAGGTGGGCCATCCTCTCGTCCTGGGCCAGGACTTCCGAGGCGACCTTGCTCCATTCGGCGCGGTCGGGATGGTGCAGAGCGACCTCGATCTCGGTGCGGATGTTCGCTATCGGCGAACGCAACTCGTGGGAAGCGTCGGAGACGAAGCGGCGCTCTCGTTTCGCCGAGGATTCGAGGCGTTCGAGCATCGAGTTGAGGGTCCGCGCCAGCCGACCGACCTCGTCGTCGGTGGCGGGCTCGGGAACGCGGTGGGCACCCGACACAGCGGCCACCTCCGCCACCTCCGCACGAAGCGCCTCGATCGGGCGCAGCGCGCGGCCGACGATGAGCCAGCAGATGAGGCCGACCACGACTAGCAGCGCCGGCATGCCGATCTCCATGAGCCGCTGGATGTAGACCAGGCTCTTGTCGTACTGGTCGAGCGACGTGACGACGACCACGTAACCCCGGACTTTTCCGGAGCTCACCGGAATCGACACGACGTGCACGTCGCGGGCCTGGCCGGCGAGAATGTAGTCGTTGGTCTGGACCTGGGGGTCGCCGGGGAGCCACAGCGGCGGCTTGCTCCGCAGGGGGCGGCTGGCGGCAACCACCCTCCCGAAATGGAGCACCTGCACCAAGCCTGACTCGAGGGTCTGCGACGCTGGAAGTTGGAAGGGCGGAGCCAGCTCGGGGTTCATGGCGACGACGACCCGCGCCTGCTCCTCTGCGGTCGCGAGAAGGACGTGCTGGCGTTCCCGCGTGAGGCTGACCTCGATGATGCCGGCGGACACCGCAAGGGCACAGCCCACCGCGAGCACCGCGGTGAACGTCACGCGCACACGTACGGTCCCGAACAGGCCGCGCGCCCTAGAGACCAAACGCTTGACCAATCTGGCATTCATCGCGCGGTCCTGTTGGGGGCAGCAACTTCGGCTGCAGGACCCGGGGACCCGCCCGAGGTGCCCGAAGTTGCAGACAGGCGGTAGCCGTAGCTGCGCACCGTATCGATGTGCGATCCACGGCCCGGACGATCGAGCTTGCGCCGGAGATATCCGACATACACCTCCACGACGTTCGCGTCCCGCTCGGTGGCGTTGTCCCAGACATGTTCAAGCAGATCCGTCTTGGAAACCGTCTCCTCGGGGCGGTGCATCAGGTAGCTGAGCACGGCGAACTCGCGCGGGGTCAGGGTTATCTCTTCGGCGTCGCGCCAGCACCGGTGGTCCCGGGTGTCGAGTCGAAGGTCTCCGTGCACGAGGACTGCGCCCTGCGGCGCCCCGCCGCGGCGGATGAGAGCCCTCAGACGCGCGAGCAGAACCGGGTACGAGAACGGTTTTGAGAGGAAGTCGTCGGCACCCGTGTCGAGTGCCTCCGTCTGGTCGAACTCGCCCTGCTTCGCCGTGAGCATGAGCACCGGGACCCGGTCGCCGGCGGCGCGCAGGGCGGTCGTCACGGCGAAGCCGTTGAGTTTCGGCAGCATCAAGTCCAAGACGATCGCGTCGTAGTGTCGCTGACGGGCTCGTGCGAGGCCCTCCTCCCCGTCGAGGGCCACGTCGACCGAATAGCCCTCCGCCTCCAGGCCGCGCGCGAGGGAGTTGGCCATCGAAAGCTCGTCCTCGACGATGAGGATCCTCACACCCATAGTCTGCCCTCGCCGGCCGTCCTGGGGTGCCCGCCCGCAGCTCGGCGGGGATCCTGTGCTCAAATGGGGCGTGGCCAAGAACGTCCTCGGCGGGGAGCTGGCGCCGTGCAGCTTCGATCCCCTGACCGGCTTCTACCGCGACGGGTGCTGCAACACGGGAGCGGACGACCTGGGGGTACACGTGGTGTGCGCGCGAGTGACCGCCGAGTTCCTGGAGTTCAGCAAGAACGCCGGCAACGACCTGTCCACCCCACAACCCGGTTTCTCGGGCCTCCAACCCGGCGACCACTGGTGCCTCTGCGCTCCCCGCTGGAAGGATGCGCTGGACGCCGATGCTGCGCCCGAGGTGGTGCTCGAAGCGACGCACATCAGGGCCCTGGAATGGGTCGACCTGGACGATCTGCGTCGTCACGCCTGCACGTAGCCACTAGCCTTTGACGGTGCCTCCGAACTGCGCCGGCGGGACGGCAGCGTGACGGCCCCTGAGGTCACGGCCGGCGGGGTGACGGCCGGCGGGGTGACGGCCACCGAGCCAGGGGCCCCGAGGGGCCTGGACTTCGAAGGAACCCACGCCGACGGCACAACCCGGCCCGACGCCGCGCGCCAGCCACTCAGGTGGCGGATCGTCTCGCCGGACAGGGTCCTCGTCGCGGGGTTGGTCGCGCTCGCGTTCGCCCTGCGCGCGCCGAACATCGGCCGTGCGTACTGGATCGACGAGGGAATCAGCGTCGGCATCGCGTCACATCACGTCGGGCAGATCCCGTCGCTTCTGACCAGGGACGGGTCCCCGCCGCTCTTCTACTTCCTCCTCCATTACTGGATGGCGCTCTTCGGCAGCTCCGAGATCGCAACACACTTCCTGCCACTTCTCGTATCGCTCGCCACGATCCCGCTCGCGTACTGGTCCGGGTCCACGCTCTTCTCACGGCGCGCCGGGCGGTGGGCCGCGGCGCTGATGGCCACCAATCCCTTCCTCGGCTGGTACTCGACAGAGACGCGGATGTACACGCTCCTGATCGTCCTCGTGACTCTGGGCCTGACGTTCGCCGTCCGGGCTGCGCGCGATCGCAGCAAGCGCGACGCGATAGCTGCAGTGCTCACCTACGCGGCGCTCCTCTACACGCACAACTGGGGTATCTATGCCACGGTGGCGACAGCCGCTGTGATCGCTGGCAGGGCGGTGAAGCAAGGCGACAGGAAGCTCGCCGGCCAGGTCGTGCTCTGCGGGTGCGCGGTGGGAGCGTTGTGGCTCCCCTGGTTCCCCTACTTCGTCGACCAGGCTCGGCTCACGGCGGCGCCGTGGGCTGTCAGACCGAACATCGGGAATTTCTTCGCCGACCAGGCGGCGGCTCTCGGCGGAACCTTGAACTTCGCCATCGCCCCGTTGCTGGCGTTCGGGGCCTGGTACACGCGGTCGGCGAGGTCGAAGGCAGAAGGCCGCATGGCGGGGACGTTGTCCGCGGTCGGGCTGCTCACCGGCGTGATCGGTTTCCTCGGTGCCGAACTCGAACCGTCCTGGACGGTGCGCTACCTCGCCGTGATCGTCGCGCCGCTGCTGGTCGCTTCCGCGGGAGCGATGGCACCGTCGGTGTCGGGTCGCAGGGTTCTGACCGCAGCGTGCGCTCTACTGGCCGGCTGGAGCTTCATCGGTTCTCTCCTGCCCAACCCCAGCGCGCCGTACGCGAAGAGCAATGTGGCAGCCGTGGCGCGCGCCGCATACCCGCAGCTCGCCGCTGGTGACGTCGTGGTCGTCACCCAGACGGAGCAGCTCGCCGTGCTCTACCACTACCTGCCCAAAGGCATGGTCTACGTCACTCCGACCGGGCCGGTCCGGGACCCGTCGTTGGTCGACTGGCGCAACATCGTGCATCGGTTGCAGCACGCCAACCCGTGCACGGCCGTCGACCCTGTGATCAGGAACCTGCCCGTCGGTGCACACGTGCTCGAGGTCAACCCTGTCCACAAGCTTGGGGCGAGGGGGTCGGCTTGGTCCAAGGCGGTCACCGGCCAAGTGCAAGCCGTCGACCACCTTCTTGCCACCGACCCCGCGTTGGTGGCCATCGGTTCGTACGCGGAGGCGACGTCACCGAGGCCGTACAGTCCCGTCGTCGGCGAGTTGTTTCGAAAGGTCGCCGGCACCAGCCCTTGCGCTTCGGCGTAGCCCTAGCGCCCCTGGGGTAGCGGCCTAAAGAGGTTCACGCCTTTGGCGGAGCAGAGCGCCGGCGGCGGTGACGAGAAGAACAGCACCGGCAGTGATCTCGACCGCGAGGCTCAAGTGCGCGAAGGGGGCGTTCCACGAGTCGGTGAATCCGAACAGGCCGACGTTGATACTGAGTACAAGCCCGAGCGCCGTCCCCACCGCCAAACACGCGCCGGCGAGCGCGGCTGCCGCGACGAGCCGGCGCGTCGGGACTGCAAGCAGCACGAGGGTTGCGGTGATGGCGGCGACGAAGTTGGCCATGAAGAGAGGTCCCACCGTCGCGATGTGCTTGTAACCCTCGCTCCACAGGTGGAGGTGGATCCAGCCCATCCACACCAAGAGGCCGGCACCCACAACCCGTCCTGCCCACAGCGCGGGCGACGTGGACACGCTCCGCGACCTGGCGTCGCTCGTGGGACTGCCATCCGGCTCTATGACTGTCATGCCACCACTTATACGTTCCCAGGGCTACCGGGGACGTTCAATTCGCCGGAAAAGAGGCCTGCATGAAGATCCAGCAACAAGGCCCATTCGTATCATTGGTCGTGGCCCGCGTCGGACTTCCCGCTGATCGGATGGCCGACGAGGCCCTCCTGGCCGGTTTGTCCGCTGGTGGACCGGATGTCGGGTTGGCTTTCGTCCGGCGGTTCCAGAGACAGGTGTACGGAGTGGCTCTTGCAGTCGTGGGCGACCCGACGCTCGCCGAGGACGTGGCGCAGCAGGCATTCATCCGGGCTTGGAAGGCAGCTCCCGCGTTCGATCCCCGGCGGGGCTCGGTGCGCACCTGGTTGACCACCATCGCGCACAACCTCGCGATCGACGCGACGAGAGGCCGCAAGGCGACCCCGCTCGATCCGTCCGATCTCGTGCGCCTGATAGGAGCCGGGGCGGACGAGCCGGAGGCGTGGGCTCTCAGAGAGGAATCCGCGGGCGGACTGCGAAGAGCCATCCGCGACCTGCCCGCTGAACAGGGACGGGCGATCGTGATGGCCGGCGTCTATGGGCTCACCGCTCACGAGGTGGCCGAGTCGGAGGGGATCCCGTTGGGGACGGCCAAGACGAGGATCCGCTCGGCGATGACCAAGCTTCGCGCTGCGCTCGACCCGTCGGAGGTGGACCATGGCTGACACCGACTGCGACGTTGCGCGTGAGTCCCTGGCCGAGCTTGCCCTTGGAACATTGAGGGGCGAAGAACTCCGCCGGGTCAGCGCTCACGTCGAGCACTGCAAGGAGTGCAGGCACGAGGTGACCGCCATGGTTCCCGTGGCCTCCCAGCTACTCGAGTTGATCCCCGGCACGGAACCGCCTCTCGGGTTCGACCGGCGGGTCCTATCCAGGGTGGAGCATGTCGAGCGCGGCACCGGGCCGTTGACACGCCGGCGCGGGGTGATCATGGCAGTCGCCGCGGCTGCTGCAATCGTCTTCGGCATCTCCGGTTGGCTGGTGGGTGCAGGCTCTTCCAGCCATCATCAGAACCAGTCGCAGGTTGCGGCCGACTTCGTCCAGCAGGGGCGCGACGTGGGCAGGATCGAGGCACACGGCACGCCCTTGTGGTTGACCGTGACGGTGCGCGGCACGGGGATCTCAGGACCGGTGACGTGCGAGGTGGTCCACGAGGACGGGAGCATCACGACGATGGGGTCTTTTGACCTGGTGGGCGGCAGCGGCACCTGGAGCACCCCCGACCCCGAGGGCATGGCGAACGTCACGCAGGCCCAACTCGTCGGCACCGACGGCAAGGTGGTGGCGGTAGCACACTTCTCGTAGCCGCCCGAGGAAAATCCGGGGCGGCCGCGGCGCGACGCCGGTACCGTCGACGGGTGCATTTGTTGCGCCGGCCTCGGCTGGCCCTTCTCTTCGCGGGTGGCGCGCTGAACGCCATCGGAAGCTGGGCAACCCTGATTGCCCTGTGGGGCTTCGCCGCGTACCGGTTCCATACCGGGGCCGCCGGCATCGCGATGATCGGACTCGCCTGGAACGTCCCCGGAGCCGCGCTCGGCCCCCTCGCCGGCGCACCTATCGACAGGTTCGGCCCGCGCGCCGTGATGATCGCTTCGGACGTGCTGGGGTTGGTCACCGCGCTCGGCATGGCGGCTTCAAGCAGCTACGGCGCCCTCGTGGGGATGGCAGTGGCTGCCGGGGCAGTCCAGTCGTTTGGGAGGCCCGCGTCGATGAGCCTGATCCCCCGCCTCGTCGACGAGAGAGAGCTTCTCGCGGGCAACTCGTTGATGGGTGTGGCGGAGCAGTCGGCGATCGTGTTCGGCCCACTCGCGGGCTCGCTCGCTATCAACGCGTGGGGCATCCGAGCCGCCTTCATCTTCGACGCGGCAACATTCGCAGTTGGCGCGCTGAGCGTGCTGCCGTTGCGTCCCCGTACAGGTGCTCGGTCGAGCGGGAGCGGTTTCAGTGGCCGAGAGCTTGCGGCCGGGTGGAAGCTCGCCCGCCGCATACCGGACGTCCGTCGCACCTTGGGTTTGGCGTTCGCCGTCTTCTGCTCTTGGGGAGCCTTCATGGTGATCGAGCCGCTGTATGTGCGCGACGTGCTGCACAGGTCGCCGGCGACGCTGGGTTGGTTGCAGACCGTGTTCGGGATCGGCCTCATTGGGACCACGATGCTGCTTCCGCGCATCGGGGAGAGGGTCGTGTCGGTCAAGGCGCTTGCAATCGCCGTGGGCTTCTCGGGGGTCGCGGCGGCCGTCTATGTAGGCACACGATCGCTTCCGGTCGCGATGGCGGGTGTGTTCGTCTGGGGTGTCGATGTGGCCTTCTTCATGCCTCCGATGCAGACGGTCTTGCAGCGAGCAACACCTATCGACGCGCACGGTCGTGTGATGTCGCTGGCCGCTACTGCGAACGGCGCAGGGAACCTGGTCGCGATCCCGGTAGCCGGGCTCGTCGTGGGAGCGATCGGGGTGAGCCACACTGGGGCGGTCGTCGGGCTCCTGGCGGTGATCACCGGCGCTGCGGGCGCGATGATCCCCTCGTCGGGTCTGGGGGGAGACCCGAATGACGCGGCCCGCGCCAGGACGCCCGCTAGCCTGCCGCGTACGCCGCTTCTCGGTGGCGCCGAAGCCGACTAGCACAGCCGCGTACGTATCTCCAGCCGAACACGTAGCCGCTTCCGGAGGTGGTGGAAGTTGATGGGACCGAGATACCCGCTCGGGGCAGACGTCGCAGACCTGCCTAACGTGGAGAGGTGGCGGCCGCTGGTCAACTGGGTGCTGATCATCCCCCATCACATCTGGCTCGGGCTGCTGACGCTCGGTGCCTGGTTCGTTTCGATCATCAGCTGGTTCGTCATCGTGTTCACGGGGAGGATGCCGGAAACGTGGAGCGACTACCTGGTAGGCGTGCTGAGATACCAGTGGCGGGTCACCTGCTACCTCTACGCGTGGACCAACGTGTACCCGAGCTTCAACCCGGTAGCAGGACATGTCGATCCCGGCGACTACCCGGCAGTGCTCTATTGCGCGAGACCGGTCGAGCGGAACAGGGTGACAGTCTTCTTTAGGGCGATCATGGCGATACCGCAGTTCATCGCCGTGTACTTCGTAGGCATAGCCGCCAGCGTGGTGCTGTTGATCGCATGGTTCGCGGTACTGATAACCGGACGGTGGCCGCAAGGGATGCGGGACTTCGCGATCGGCTTCGTGCGATGGCAGATACGCCTGACCGCGTACGTGTTGCTGGTCTGCGACGAGTACCCGCCGTTCAGCCTCGAGCAATGAGGGGGTACCGATGAGCGAGACGCCCCTTCCGCCGGCAGGAAATCCCGAAGAAGCCGAGGGGGGTCCCGAGCCTGGGGCGCCGGCGGGCGGCCGGGGTTCGGCCGAGTCGTGGGGTGGTTCGGGCGAGTCGTGGGGTAGCTGGGGCGCCGGCGCGTCCGAAGCCGGTCCGGGTTCCGGGGCGCCGGCGGGCGGCTGGAGCTCGGCGCCGTCGGGCCCTTGGGGAGGCGGATCGGCCGGCCCGGGGTTCGCACCGCCGGACCCTGCCGCCGTGGCCGGCCCACCGTGGCCGGAGCTGATCGCGGTCGGACCGTACACGCCACCGCGGATGATCCGCTGGCCGATCATCGGCGGACTCGTCCTCGTCGTGGTCTACGTCGTGGTCATCGTCATCTTCAGCAGCTCGACCTCGATCTCGCATGCGGCGTGGCTAGCCGACCACGAGGGGACGATCAACACCCTGAACAGGGACCAGCAGAACCTGGCAGCCGACAACCCCGCCCAAGGCGGCAACGCCGCGCAGTGGATCGCCGACTGGCAGGCGCTCCACCAAGACGCTGCAGCGGCGGCCGGGCTTCCCAACCCGGGCGGCTCGGCGACAGCGCCGTGGCGGGAAATGATCAACGACTACTTCAACGGCTCCTCTGAGATCATCCAGGCGGTCCAGACCCACGATCAGTCGCTCCTGCTGCAGGCGCAACGCGATCTGGTAGCCGGCGACCGCGCGGCCGCGGCGTTCAACAAGGCGATGGGAATCAACTCGCCCTGACCCCTTCGAACAACTGGTCGAGCCCGCGGCCGATGACCGCAGCCGCGTGCTCGTCGGGATCGGGATCCGACGCTTTGCGACGCAGCCGCTCAGTGAGGCTGCCGAGCAGCGTGACCGATACGAGGTCCCGCTCGATCGCTCCCCCGTCGGTCCCCTCCGGCAGGGACACGGCATCACCCCACTTCATCACCACGCTGTAGCTGTTCGGGTGACCCAGCTTGGGTTCGAGCTCGACCTCGGAGATCACTCTCGGAGGTACCCGACCGACCGTCGTGCGCTGCCAGCCCGCCATGGCTTCGACGGTCATGTCGGGCACGTTCACGTTTACGGCCACCGAGCCTGAAGGAGGTTCGGTGACAAGCGCACCGACGACAGCAGCAGCGACGTCTGCTGCGCCCTCCCAGCACTGGTCGCTCAGCATCTCATCCCACCCTTGCCCCTCGACCCCGAAACCGTGCACCGCCTGGCTCACCGCGACGCCCGTCATGCCCCCCACGCGTGCGGTTAAGGCCGCGCCCACCGTGCCCGAGTGGTAGACGGACCGGCCGACGTTCACACCGGGGTTGATGCCCGACACGACGAAGTCGAAGGGAGGACCGAACGCTCCGAGGCGGGCGAACATGACGCACAGCGCCGGCGGCCCGCTCACCGACCAGACATCGTCCAGACCGTCCATCGACACCCGATGCACCTCGGGCTGCATGCGATTGAGAGACCCGAGGGCGGCGCTCGATCCCGAGTATTCGGTGTCAGGCGCCACCACGGTGACGTCCCCGAGCCCTCGCATCGCCCAAGCGAGTTGGCGGAGACCGTCGGAGTCGATGCCGTCGTCGTTGGTGACCAGGATTCGCACAGGTTTGTGTTACCACGTGCCGGGGTGCGGGGTGTCCCGTAGGCTGGAGCGGTGCTCTACGCGTGGGGATTCGAACGCGTCGGCGTCGTAGCCGGCGACCTGTACTTCATCGACCCAGATCCCGCTCCAGGCCAGGAAGGCGCAGAACGCGGCGTGCGCCTGGAGGTGCGGCTTCTCGAGCGGCCGGCGCTCACCGGGTCGATATACGCGGCGCAGCCGATCGTCATCGACCGGCCGGTTTGGCGAGCAGACCTGCTCGAGACCGTCGCCGGCCCTCCCGGAAGCCACGACCGCACCCACCACCACCCCAAGTTCCGGGGGTGGGAGCCGGGAAGGCGCCAGTTCGACCCGGCAATGACCGAGGACCCGATCGGTTGGTTGACGGCACGCCTCCAAGACCTGCCGGGGCTGATGGAGGGCGCCGCAATCGACCCGTCGGAGGCCGGTCCCAACGACGCCGCGGAGCTCGCCGGGGTCGCCCCTGAGATCGCCAAGACCGTCGAGGACCTCCTGGCCCGTGTGCGCGCCGGAGAACTCGCCAAGGAGCCCGAGTCGGGTTCGGAGCCGCTGGCGGCCGCGAGGGTCAGCTGGCTGTAGGCCCCGCGCGGGCCCGCGCGGCGCCGGCTCGTCCTGCGGTGTCCGCTCACCCCGGCTAGCGCCCCGCGCCCCCGCCCGCACTGGCCCGGCAGGGCTTTGGTTGGCACCCAACTGGGTAGGTTAAGTATGCCGAGGGGATAGTTAACCTACCCAGAAGCCGGGCAGCGCCTGAGTGGGCGCCGGCGGGCAGCGCCTGAGTGGGCGCCGGCGGGCAGCGCCTGAGTGGGCGCCGGCGAGCAGCGCCTGAGTGGGCGCCGGCGAGCAGCGCCTGAGTGGGCGCCGGCGGGCAGCGCCTGAGTGGGTGCATAGGCGGGCAGGCTGCACCCGCCGGAGCGCTCAGGAGCCGCGTATGGGTTCGTCCGCCGGCGAGTGTCCGTCGTGGGTGTCCGCGATCTGACCGGTCGGACCGCTCGCCGTCGTGGACCCGTGCACGGTGACCGGGTAGTTGGCGGCGTCCTCGGCTCGGATCACGTGCATCACCGCGTTGATGAGAGCCAGGTGGGTGAAGGCCTGCGGGAAGTTGCCGAGGTGGCGCCCGGTGTGCGGGTCGAGCTCCTCGGCGTAGAGCTCCAGCGGGCTGGCATAGGCCAGGAGACGCTCGCACAGTCGTACGCCACGCTCGACCTCGCCGATCTCGATTAGCGCCGAGACCAACCAGAACGAGCAGATGGCGAAGGTGCCTTCCTGGCCGTGGAGGCCGTCGTCGGTCTCCTGGACCTTGTACCGCAGGACGAGACCCTCATAGGTGAGTTCGTCCGCGATGGCCAGAACGGTCTTGCGGATCCGCGCGTCGTCGGGGGGAAGGAAGCGGAGCAGCGGCATGAGAAGCAACGACGCGTCGAGTGCCTTCGACCCGTAGGCCTGGACGAACACCCCGCGCTGGTCAACACCCTTCTCGCAGATCTCGGTGTGTATCTGGTCGGCGAGGACCTGCCACTTGTCGGCATACTCGGGCTCGTCGAACATGCGGGCCAGCCTTGCGCCGCGGTCCATGGCGACCCAGCACATGAACTTGCTGGTGGTGAAGTGCTGGGGTTCACCTCGCACCTCCCAGATACCGCGATCCGGTTCCTCCCAGTGGGCGGCCGCGCACTCGACCTGCTGCTTGAGGATCGGCCAAAACGACTCCTGAAGCTGCGCCCTCGACCGCGCGTGCAGCAGGACCGAGTCGAGGACCGCCCCCCAGACGTCGTGCTGCTTCTGGTTGTACGCCGCATTACCGACGCGCACCGGCCTGGCGCCCTCGTAACCGGAGAGGTGATCGAGGGTCGACTCGGTCAGTGTCCGCTCGCCGCCCACTCCGTACATGACCTGGAGCTGGTCGCCGTCCTTGCACGCGTCGGCGATGAAGTAGAAGAAGTCGTTGGCTTCGCGGTCGAAACCGAGTGTGTACAGACCCCACAGTGCAAACGTCGAGTCGCGTACCCATGCATACCGGTAGTCCCAGTTGCGCTCGCCATGCGGCGTCTCGGGCAAGCTCGTCGTGGCAGCGGCGAGAAGCGCCCCGCTCGGTGCGTAGGTCAGCCCTTTCAAGGTCAGCGCGCTGCGCTGCAGGTAGCTCCGCCAGCGGTGGTCGGGGAAGTCGCCCTGGGTGATCCATTCGCGCCAGTGCTCGGACGTGCGCCACATCCTCTCTGCAGCCTCATCGAAGGTCATCGGCGCGGGCAGCGCCGACCATGAAAGGGCCACGAAATGGGTGTCGCCCTCGACCATGCGCGTCCTCGCCGTGACTCCTCGCTGCTCGATCCCCGGACGCAGGTCAGTCGTGAGGCGTAGGACGAGGTCGGCGCCGTCCCCTGTCGCAACGAGGTGCCCGTAACCCTCGCCCTCGTAGGTCCAATGTGGAAACGACTCGCCGTAGTTGAACACTGGGTCGCACGACATCGACACGTCCACGGTGCCGGTGACGCATTTCACCGTACGTACGAGGCAGTGCTCGGCGTCGTAGTCGGTGGGCGAGCGACGGTGGGTGTGCGAGCGCTCGCTCAGGTTGTGCCACGGTCCGATGCACATCGCGTCGCGGACGATGATCCAGCCCGTCCGCGTCTGCCAGGTCGTTTCGAGCATCAGGCTTCCCGGCAGGTAGCGACGGGCGGCGGGGACCATCTCGTCGTAGGGGCCGATACGAAACGAGCCGGCACTGCGGTCGAGCATCGCCGAGAACACCGCCGGCGAGTCCGGGCGCGGAACGCACATCCACTCCACCGCGCCGCTGGGAGCGATCAGGCAGGTGCTCTCACAGTCAGACAGAAACGCGTAGTCCGCGATCGGCGGGAAGGGGCTGCCGCCGGCGGGCCATGCCTTGTCGGCGACAAAGGACCCGGTGGTCGCGTCGGGCTGTGATCGCTCTGAACCGTTCACGGCCGGTCATGCTAGGGGCGGGAAGATGTCGAGACGGTGCTGCCCGCCTCCAAAGAGGTTCCCAGAACCTCTTTAACTGCGTGCGGGCGCCAGCCTCTCGAGGGCGAGGCCCCCCTCGAACGGGCGTCCGGCAAACGCCAGCGGTGCCCTGTAACCGGTGTCACCCAGAGGCGTGTGCGTCTCGGCGACCGACGGCCCGATCTTCTGCGCGATCGGGGTCAGTGCCTCGAGGTCGAACCCGTAGACCTTCGCCGCGTTGCCGGCGAGGATCTTGCGGCAGCGGGATTCGGGCTGATCATGGAGAGCCCAGCGGATGGCTTCGCGCGAGTGTGGGGTGGTCCCTTCTTCGTGCGGATAGTCGCTCCCCCACATGAGGTGGTCTTCGCCGAGGAAGTCGATCATCGATGACTCGTATGGCGAGAACGCGCTGGCGCCGAAGTAGCAGTTGCGCTTCACGTAATCGCTCGGTGCGAGCGTCAACTCGTCGACGGAGGAACCCCCGAACATGCCGTAGGTGCGGTTACCCGCCGAGGACTTCAGGGTCGGGACCATCGCGTCGAGCGTCGCCAGCGGCATCCGTATGAACAGCGTCCCCTGCTCCGTCGGGACGAAACGGAAACGCGGGTAGCGCTCGAACACGCCGGCGAGAATGAGATGCGGTACCGTCCTCTGCGCCCATGAAGCCATCTCCGTGATCAGGACAGCGTTCGACGCTGGCTGGTCCATCGGCATCTCGGGGCTACCCGCTCCACTGTGCTGGACGACGCTGATGTCCAGGTCGTGGCAGAGCGCCCAGATGGGTTCGTAGCGGGTGTGGAAGAGCGGTTCGACAACGGGGTCGCCCGGGGACACCGCGGGGATCAGGACCCCGCCGAAGCAGCCCTGCTCAACTCCCCACTGGATCTCCTCGAGGGCGAGGTCGATGTCGTGAGGGAAGATCTGGATGAGCCCGCGCCGGCGCTTCGGCGCGAGTGAGCAGAACTGGACCTGCCACCGGTTGTGGGCCTTGATCCCCTCCCAGCGCAGCGCGAGATCTTCTTTGGTCCGGGGGAGGCTGATGGTGATGTTCGGCACGGTCGGGAAGAAAGGTGGCACCGTGTTGGGGAACAGGATCTCCGCCGATACGCCGTCCGCATCCACCTCGGACATACGGAACTCGCTGTCCCAGTTCCGCTTCGCGGTCGCGATCATCAGGTCGTCGAACGGGCTGACGTATGTGGCGGCCCAGCGCTCGAACTCGTCGTGCAGCCGGGAGGGCAGGTACTGCTTGTACTCGTGCAACTCGGCGCCGGCGTGAGTGTCGGCGGAGATGACGACGTAGCGGTCGATCGTGTCCCAGGTCGCGCCCATGCGGTAACCCTCCTTAGGTCCAGAGTAGCGAGATTGTTTGACTCAGGTCAAATAACTTCAGGCTTGGCTCTCATGCCGTCACCCGGGCCGAAGCACCCGCGCTCACGTCTATCACCGCACCCGTTATGTGCGCTGCGGAGGGTCCGGAGAGGAACACCACGACCGCCGACAGCTCGGCGGGATCGAGCAATGCCTGGGGCTGAACGTGGAGCATTCCGAGGAAGACCTTCGCGTCCTCGATGGTGGGCTCGGCGAGGTCGGGGCGCACCTTGCGGATGAGGGCGTCGTTGTTGACCATGGGGGTGTCGACGTTGCCGGGAGCGATCGCGTTGACGGTTATACCGAACGGAGCGAGGTCCTGCGCCGCTGACTTCGTGAGACCGATGACCCCCCACTTCGAAGCCACGTAGGCACCGACTCCGCCGGTCGCGCCGCGCCCCATCATCGACGAGACGGTCACGATCCTCCCGTACTTCCGGCCGATCATGATCGGGGCCACGGCGCGCATCGAGTTGAAGACGCCGGTCAGATTCACGGCGAGGACGTCCTGCCAGCGCCCGGGGTCGGAGGCCTGGATTGGATCGCCTCCGCTGATGCCGGCGTTGGCCACGAGGATGTCGATCCGGCCTAGCTCGCTGTTGACCGAATGCGCTGCGCTCTCCATCTGCGCCGCGTCCCGTACATCCGCGGTGATCGGCACACAACGACCTCCCTCTTTTTCCACCAGAGCCACCGTCTCCTCCAGATCGGATGCGGTCGCTAGCGGGTAGTCGATGCTCGTCAGGTTCTCGCACATGTCGACGATCGCCACGTCCGCTCCCTGCCGGGCGAAGGCGAGCGCGTGGCTGCGGCCCATCCCCCGCGCCCCACCTGTGATCATGGCGACCTGACCGTCGAACTGCTTGGTGCTCACGCCGGCGGACTCTACGACGGCGGGACACGTGCCGACTGCCGGCGGTACCGGTGGCCGGAACGCGGCAACGGTCGCGCCTACAGTCGCCCGGCGTGATCAGGCGCCTTTTCACGGTGGTAGTGCTTACGTTTGTTCTCATCGTCGCGGCCATCGTGATAGGCGGCGACATTGGTGTCCGCGTCTACTCGGAACATCAGATAGCCGATCGGGCCAAGTCCTCCACCGGCGCCCAGAGCGCGAGCGCCGGCATCCATTCGTTCCCGTTCCTGTACCACCTCCTGGTGGAGGGCAAGGCGAATCGGATATCGGTGCACCTCACGCGGGTACCCGTCGGGCTGCTCACGCTCGACAAGGTGGATGTCACGGCGCGGGGGGTTCATATCGACGTCGGCT
>DATLUM010000142.1 GCA_035533095.1 Acidimicrobiales bacterium
CACGAGCGCGGCGAGCAACGCCTGCAGCTTCAGCTGCGTCTCCGCCAGCTCCTCGTCGGGGTCGGATCCGGCCACGACGCCGTTCCCCGCGTAGATACGGGCCCGCGCCCCGCTGACCTCCGCGCAGCGGATCCCGAGGGCGAAAGCTCCGTCCCCGCGGCTGTCCATCCAACCCACCGGCCCCGCGTAACGGCCCCTGTCGAAGCCCTCCACGTCGGCGGCGTAGCGGATCGCCGCGGCCGTCGGGTTTCCCCCGACCGCCGGCGTCGGGTGCACCATCGCCACCAGCTCGAGCGCTGACGGCAGGCCGCCCGCTGCGCTCTCTGCCGCCCGCCCCGCCCGCGCCGCCCCCGCGCCCAGCCGCCCGCTTATCCGGGTCCCCAGGTGCGACACGTTGCGCAACCCCATCACCGACGGGTGGTCGGGGATCACGAGCTCCGTGCACACCGGCGCCAGCGCCGCCCGCAGCTCGTCAACGACCACCTGATGCTCGTGCCGGGCCTTCTTCGACCCCATCAGCCCCGCGATCAGAGCCTCGTCGGACCGGGTGTCTCCGCTCCGCGCGACGGTGCCCGCCAACGGGTGCGACTCCACCAGATCGCCGGTCCGCCTGATCAACAACTCGGGGCTCGCGCCCAGGAACCCGTCGACCGAGAAGATCATGCACGACGGGTAGAGCGCCTGAAGGCGCGCCAGAACGTCGGAGACCACGAACGGGCGGTTGCCTGTGATGTCCACGCGGCGGGCCAGCACCACCTTGCGAAGCTCGCCGCGCTTGATGGCGTCCACGGCGCCGGCGACCACCGCCTTCCAGTCCGCGTGTGGCATCGACGCGGTGAGGCTGAAGTGATCGGGAGGCGAGCCGGACGGTCGCACGGGTCCCTCGGTCCGCCAATCCACGACACCGGGGACGCTTTCCACGGGCGAGACCGTCGTCACCCAGGCTCGCCCGTCCCGGCACCCCACGACACGCTGGGGGACGATGAGGTGCCCGGGAGCCGCCGGGTCGAACGGCAGAGCGCCGATCACGACCGGCCCGCACCCGGGCAGTCCCACCTCGTCGACCGTTTCGATGTCCGCCAACGAAGCCAGGACGTCACGTATGGCTGCGGCGTCACCAAGCCCGCCGGGCAGGTCGATCCCGGCCGCTACCCCGGTGGCAGCGAGTCCGCCAGCCTCCTCGCGCCACAGGTAGCCCGACTCGCCGGCTTCGGCGAGCAGGTCAGGCGCCCCGTCGAGGGCGACGGTGTGTGCCCGCAGCTTCAACACCGGCGAGGTCATCGGGCTGCTCCGCTACGGACCCCGGACCGGGTGGCCGTGATGAGCTGCGTGATGCCCCCGCTCAGCAGCCGGCGCTCCACCGCCTCGAAACCCGCGTCGCCGAGCATCCGCAGCATTCGCGGGGGATCGGGGAGGTACGCCACCGACTTCGGGAGGTACCGGTACGCGTCGCGGTCGGATAGGGCCGCGCCGATCCTCGGCACCACGTGCCCGAAGTACGCCGCGTGGCCGGCGCGCATCAAAGGATTGGACGGGACCGCAACGTCCAGCAGGGCCACCCGCCCGCCCGGAACCGTGACGCGCGCTAGCTCGGCGAAGAGGGGTTCCAGTCCGGAAAAGTTGCGCAGGGCGAACCCGCTCACCACCCCGTCGACGCTCGCCGGCGCCAGCGGCAGCTCCAGGGCATCAGTGTGCACCAGTGGCGCAGCCGTGCGGGCGTGGAGGAGCATCCCCATGGACAGGTCCACACCGATCGGGTGATGACCGGCCGATGCCACGTCCCTGCACAGATCGCCGGTTCCGCAGGCGACGTCCAGTACCAGGCTTCCGGCCGGCAGGCCGAGCGCGGCGACTGCCGCGCGGCGCCAGACGCGGTCGAGGCCGAACGTCATGATCCGGTTCACCAGGTCGTAGCGCGGGGCGATGGTGTCGAACATCTCCCGCACCGCGCGAACCTTCGCTTCCCCCTCCGGCAGTTCCCCCTGCAGCGTCCGCGTCAGCCGTCCGCGCCAATCAGGTCAGGAGTAGTAGCGGAACAGGATGTCCGCTACACACGCCGGCTTCGAGCCCCCCTCGGTTTCGAACGTCACCGCGAGGGTCACCTGCACACCGCCCGACACCTGCTCCACGCCCGCGAGGGTGGCTCCCGCGCGCAGCTTGGATCCGACCGGGACGGGGGAGGGGAAGCGCAGCTTGTTCAGTCCGTAGTTGATGCCCATCGCCACGCCCGAGACGACGAGGATCTCGCTCAGCAGCATCGGCGCGAGCGACAGCGTCAGGTAGCCGTGCGCGATCGGAGCGCCGAAAGGCCCGGCCTTGGCGCGCTCGACGTCAACGTGGATCCACTGGTGGTCGCCCGTCGCGTCTGCGAAGAGGTTCACCTGCTCCTGGGTGACCTCGTGCCACTCGCTGTAGCCGAGATGCTCCCCGACGCGCTGCTCCAGGCCGCTGATGCCGTCGATCGTGGTAACCATGCCCGCAGGCTACGCCAGCTACCGGGCCGGCACCCAACCGCCTACTTGAACCAGGTTTTGCGGTACGACCGGCTCTGGGGGTGCAGCAACAACGCCAGCAGCGCAGCGAAGAACGCCAGGTTCAGGACGGCCCCGAACGAGAAGTACAGCACGATGAAGGCCAGCTGCACCGCCGCGAGCACCACGCCGAGCCAGTAGCCCCATTTCTTCTCGTTGGCTATGCCCCAGCCTGCAGCGACCTGACCGACCACCAGCACGGTCCCGATCGGCACCGCCGACACCTCGCCGTCTATGACCCCCAGCGCGGCGTTCACGTACATGAGGATCGTCGCCATCATCAGCGTTTGAGGCTGGGTCCGGTCGAGCCAACGATTGGCGGGCATGGCCACCAGTGTGCCAGCGCCCGGGCCTTACCGGCCGCCGCCCCCGCCGCGCCCCGTTGCCCCGGCCCCAACCCTCGCAGCCAGCTGCCCGCACGCCGCATCGATGTCGGTGCCGCGGTTGCGCCGAACGGTCGCGTTCACCCCGAGCGACACCAGCATGTCCCGGAACCCGCGTACCGCCGGCGGCGAGCTCCCGCGGACGCGGTAGCCCGGCGTGGGGTTCAAGGGGATGAGGTTGACGTGCGCGCCGAGCGGCCGGGCGAGCAAGGCGAGCTCCTCGGCGTCGGAGGGCCGGTCGTTGACGCCCGATATCAACGCCCACTCGAAGCTGAGCCGCCGGCCCTTCGCCGTCACGTACTGGCCGCACGCCTCCATCAGCGAGTCGATGGGGTAGCGGCGGTTGAGCGGGACGAGGCTGCTCCTCAGCTCGTCGTTGGCCGCGTGCAACGACACGGCGAGGTTGACCGGCAGGTCCTCGCCGGCCATCCGGCGTATCCCGGGTATCACGCCGACCGTCGAGACGGTGAGATGCCTGGCCGAAATGCCGAGCTCGTCGTGGATGCGCCGCAGCGCGGCCCACAGGTTGTCGTAGTTGGCGAGCGGTTCGCCCATTCCCATGAAGACGACGTTCGACAAGCGCGCAGGCATCGCAGCGCGCCTCGCTACCACCACCTGCTCGACGATCTCGCCCGCCGACAGGTTCCGGCTGAACCCCGCCTGCCCGGTCGCGCAAAACGAGCACCGCATCGCGCATCCCGCCTGGCTCGACACGCAGACCGTTGCGCGTTCGGGATAGTGCATGAGGACGGTCTCCGCCTGCGCGCCGCCCTCCAACTGCCACAGCCACTTGACCGTCCTGCCGCCGTCCGACACCGACTCGGCGACACGGGTCAGCGCCGGCGGCAGAGCCGACTCCAATCGCGACCGGAGGCGAGCCGGCAGGTTCGTCATCTCGGAAGGCCGCCGTCCCTCAGCGTGCAGCCCCCGCCACACCTGGTCGACCCGGTACGCGGGCTCACCCTCGAGCAGCCGGCCCAACTCCTCGCGCGTCAACTCGTACGCCCCGACCATCCGAGATCCGACCATCCGAGACCCGACCATCCGAGTTCCCCTCAGCGCGACGATGGGACGTCGCCGACGTAGGCCTGGTCGAGGTGGTTCACCACGAACCCCATGTCGACGTAGAGCTTGACCGCTTTGGCGTTGTCAGCATCCACGTACAGCATCCCTGTGCGAATACCCTTGCCGTACAGGTGATCCAGCCCCGCGAGCACCAGCGAACGACCCAGCCCGGGCCGCGGCTCACCCGCCTCGGGGTCGACAGCGATGACGTAGATCTCCCCCAGCGGAGGCTCGTCGTCCGCGTGCACCTTCGTCCAGCAGAATCCGTCGATCTTGCCGGAGCTGTCCTCGTGCAGGAGGAATCCCGCCGCGTCGAACCAGGGCTCCGCCTCGCGCTGCTTGATGGTCGCGAGGTCCCAGCCGCCTTGCTCGGGATGCCAGTGGAACGCCCGGTTGTTGACCTCCAACCAGGCCTCCTCGTCGGAGCCGACCTCGAACGTCCGCACGGCTATCGGTGGCGCACCGTCGCGCGCCGACTCCTCGACGGGAAGCGGGCGGCGCATCTGGTATAGAACCCGGCCGGGCTTCAGGCCGACCGACTCGGCGATCCGGTCGTGGTGGGGGCGCGGCTGGTTGACCCACATGTGCACATGACCGCCTCCCTCCGAGGCGATCACGTCGACCGCGGCTTTCAGGAGATCCGCGCCGATCGTGTTGCCGGGGACCCGGTGGTGCGGGTCGACGACGTACTCCAGCGCCCAGTTCCCCGAACCGCGCGACACCTGCGCGTACCCGACGGGATGGTCGTGGCCGGACTCCCATGCGACAAGGCCGGCGAAGCCCTCCCGCCCTCCGTGGACGAGGTCGAGCCACGCGTGCTCGTCGAGAGCAGCGTGCGCGTCGGCAGCAGCGGCGGCGTCGAACAGCGCCCGCAACGAAGCGGCATCGTCGCCGTCGATATGCCGGTTGATCTCTATGCGGTGCACCGCCCAAAGGGTACCGGCGCAACGGGCGGCCCCGACCGTAGGCTGAGTAGGTGGCGAAACCGAGGACAGCGAAGGGGCGCGCGCGGGAGACGGCGCACCGGCTGGCGGCCGAGTACCCGGGCACCGTGCGGGAGCTGTGCGCGCTCGACTTCAAGACGCCGTTCCAGCTTCTCGTGGCGACTGTCCTGTCGGCGCAGACCACCGACGAGCGCGTCAACATGGTCACCCCGGACGTGTTCGCGCGCTACCCCGAGCCGGCCGACCTCGCCGCCGCGGACCCGGGCGAGCTCGAGGAGATGATCCACTCGACGGGCTTCTTCCGCTCGAAGACCAAGAGCCTCATAGGTCTCGGCAGGGCGCTCGACGAGCGATTCGGCGGCGAGGTGCCCGACAATATCGCCGACCTGGTGACCGTACCCGGGGTGGGTCGCAAGACGGCCAACGTGATCCTGTCGGTCGCCTTCGACAAGCCCGGCCTCGCCGTCGACACGCACGTGACCCGCCTGACCCGGCTGCTCGGCCTGACCGAGTCGGCGGACCCGGTGCGCATCGAGAGCGACGTGTGCGCGGTGCTGCCGCCCGGGGAGTGGGGGAGCTTCGGCCTGCGCCTGATACTTCACGGACGGAGGGTCTGCATCGCCCGCCGGCCGCAGTGCGCCGATTGCGTGCTGGCGGACTTCTGCCCGTCTTCCCGGGCGCCGACCGGCAAGGCGGCAAAGGCCCGTTAGGCGATCTTGTCGACGATCCGCCTCAGGCGACGCTGCGCGGACCTGAGCGATCGCTCCACTTCGAAGAGGTCCGGCCCCATCAAACCCCGCTCCTGCGAGGCGAGCCCGTCGACGATCTCGGTGACCCGCTTGAGCAGGTCCTCGACGGCGGTGGAGACGGAACTCAGTTCGGCGCGAGCGGACATACCGATACCATCATGGACCCGATGTCCCCCCCACAAGCGACGCCGCTGCTGACGCCCCTTGACCTGCGCGGCGCCACGGGGGACATGGCCAAGCATCTCCCCGAGCCGCCGGCCAGCGACGAAGGACCGGCCGCCTCGGTCCGCGAGATCCTCGCGCTGGTCAAAGCGAGCGGCGACACGGCGTTGCGGGACCTGACCGAGCGGTTCGACGGCGTGCGCGTCGGCGACCTGCGAGTGCCCCCGGAGGCCGTGAGCGGCGCCCTGGACCGGATCCCGGCGAAGCTCAGGGAGGCGCTCGAGGTAGCGCACGGCAACATCGTCGACTACCACCGGGCGCAGCTGCATCCGGATGTCCGCTATGAGAAAGACGGGATCGTCGTGCGGGAAGCCCGCCGTGCCGTCGACAGGGCGGGGTTGTACGTCCCGGGAGGGCGGGCCCCGCTGGCCTCAACGGTGCTGATGACCGCTGCACCGGCGCGCGTCGCAGGCGTGGGGGCGCTCGCGATGTGCTCACCACCGGGTCCCGACGGCGCGATCGCCGACGCCATCCTCGCCGCGGCGGCGATCGCCGGTGTCGACGAGGTCTACCGCGTCGGTGGCGCGCAGGCCATCGGCGCGCTCGCGTACGGGACGGAGTCGATCCCGGCGGTGGACGTCATCGTCGGGCCAGGGAACCGCTACGTCGCGATCGCGGAGCGACTCGTGGCCGGCGAGGGCGCGGTTGGCGTGCCGTCGGCTTTCACCGGGCCGTCGGAGGTCGCGGTGGTGGCCGACGAATCGACCCCGCCGGAGTACGCCGCGGTCGATCTCGTCGTGCAGGCCGAGCACGGGCCCGACGGACTCGCCTACCTGATCACGTGGTCCCCCGACGCGGCGAAGGCGATCGCCGCCGAAGTGGAGCGAATCACCGCAGCATCGCCGCGCCGCGCCGAGATCGAATCCACCCTCACGCGCGGCGGGTTCTCCGTCCTGGTCGACGGACCCGAGCAGGCGATGGCCGTCGCGAACGCCGTGGCCGCCGAGCACCTCGAGCTGCTCAACGACGACCCCGAATCGCTGGTCCCCCTGCTTCGCAGCGCCGGCGCCGTGTTCCTCGGCCTGTGGGCACCCGCCAGCCTCGGCGACTACGCCGCGGGACCCAACCACGTGCTTCCCACAGCTCGCTCGGCGCGCTTCGGCAGCGCGCTGCGCGTCGACGACTTCTGCAAATTCATCCACCTGGTCGACGTGCAACGTTCCGCTCTCGAGCGGCTCGCGCCCCATGTCGCCGCCATGGCCGAGAGCGAAGGGCTCGCCGCGCACGCGGACTCGGTGCTCATGCGGGCCGGCAGCAGGACCTCCTGATGCCGCTCCCCGAACCGCGCGAGGACCTTGGCCTTCGAGAGGGCTACCACTCCCCGCAGGTCGACGTCTCCGTGCGGCTCAACACCAACGAGTCGCCCCTTCCGCCTCCTCCCGCCTGGCTCGACGCTCTCGCCGCCGAGATGCGGCAGATCCCGTTCAACAGGTACCCGGACCGCAACGCCACCGGTCTCCGCAAGGCGATCGCGCGGTTCCACGGGGTCGGAGCGGACCAGGTGTTCTGCGCCAACGGCTCCAATGAGGTCCTCCAGTCGATCTGCCTCGCCTACGGAGGTCCCGGCCGTAGCGCGGCGGTGTTCGAGCCGACGTACGCGCTCCACTCGCACATCGCGCACCTCACCGCCACCGCGGTCGTCGAAGGCCGGCGCCGGGCGGACTTCTCGCTCGATCTCGCAGAAGTCGACGATGTGCTGGCCGCCAACAACCCGTCGATCACGTTTCTCTGCTCGCCCAACAACCCGACCGGCATGGCGGAGAACCTCACGACCGTCGAGCACGTTCTCGAAGCGAGCCCGGGCCTGCTCGTCGTCGACGAAGCCTACGGCCAGTTCGCCGACTGGTCGGCCACGGACCTAGTCGGCGGCTCGCGCCCGCTCGTCGTGACGCGCACGTTCTCCAAGACCTGGTCGATGGCCGCGGCGCGGCTCGGGTACCTGCTCGGCCCTCCCGAAGTGGTCGCCACACTCGAGAGAGTCGCCCTGCCCTACCACCTCGACGCGCTGAAGCAGGCCGCCGGCCGCCTCGCGCTCGAGTTCGCCCCGGAGATGGAGGAGCGGGTCGGGCTCATCGTCCGCGAGCGGCAGCGCGTCGTCGCAGCGCTCGAGCGCCTCGGGGTCACCACCTGGCCGTCGCAGTCGAACTTCGTGCTGTTACGCCCGGAGCGGCGCAAGGGGTCCGAGGTGTGGCAGGGCCTGCTGCAGCGGTCCGTCCTCGTGCGCGACACGTCGTCGTGGCCTGGACTCGAAGGGTGCCTGCGCGTGACGATCGGCACCCCGGCGGAAAACGACGCCTTCCTCTCCGCCCTCCAGGAGGTTCTAGGTGACAAGTAGGCGAATGGTCGAGCGCGAGCGCTCCACCAAGGAAACCTCCATCCGGCTGCGCCTCGACATCGACGGCACCGGCGACGTCACCGTCGCGACCGGCCTCTCCTTCTTCGACCACATGGTCTCGCAGCTCGGCAAGCACGCCGGCTTCGACCTCGCCCTCGAAGCCAAGGGCGACCTGCACGTCGACGCGCACCACACCGTCGAGGACACGGGGATCCTCCTTGGAGACGCGTTGCGCGAGGCGCTGGGGGACAAAGCCGGAGTCCGGCGGTTCGCCTCGATCGACGTTCCGCTCGACGAGGCGCTGATCTCGGTGGCGCTCGACCTGTCGGGGCGCCCCTACCTCGTCTACGACGTGGACCCCGGCGCCGGCGGCGACGCCTACCCGATCGGTGACCCTCCGTTCGACCCGCAGCTGGCCGAGGAGTTCTGGCGGGCGTTCGTCACCTCCGCGGGGATAACTCTCCACCTGCGGATGGTGTCGGGCAAGAACTCGCACCACATTCTGGAGGCTTCGTTCAAGGGCGTCGCGCGGGCGTTGAGGGACGCCGTGCGGGTCGAGGGAGGCGGAGTGCCGTCGACCAAGGGAACGCTTTGATCGCAGTTCTCGACTACGGCATCGGGAACCTGCGCTCCGCCGAGAAGGCCCTGCAGCATCTCGGGGCCGACGCCAAGCTCGTCAGCGATCCCGACGTGGCGTCATCCGCGGGCGCGGTGGTACTGCCGGGCGTCGGCAGCTTCGGTCGCTGCATCGAAGCTCTGCGCGCCACCGGTCTCGACCGGGTCGCGCTCCAGGCGATCGATTCGGGAAAACCGTTCCTGGGGATCTGCGTGGGCCTGCAGATGCTCTACGACGGCTCCGAGGAGTCGCCGGACACCACCGGCCTAGGCGTCCTGCCCGGCAAGGTGCAAAGGCTTCCTGAAGGGGTCAAGCGGCCCCAGATGCAGTGGAACCAGCTCGACCTGACCCGTCCCGATCACCCACTCGTCGCCGGCTTGGGCCCGCACCCGTGGGTCTATTTCGTCCACTCCTACGCGCCGCCTCCGAGCGACGCGGTCGTGGCGACGTGCGACTACGGCGGGACCATCGTCGCCGCGGTCGCGAAGGACAACGTCTGGGCCACCCAGTTCCACCCCGAGAAGTCCGGTTCGTCTGGCCTCGCGCTTCTCGCGAACTTCGTCGCAGCCGCTGGGTGACCATGGAGATCTTCCCGGCGATAGACCTGCGCGGCGGGCGCTGCGTGCGCCTCGTGGAGGGCGACTTCGACCAGGAGACCGTCTACGGCGACGACCCGGTGGCGGCGGCGAGGTCGTTTGCCGAGGCGGGTGCCCGCTGGGTCCACGTCGTCGACCTCGACGCGGCGAAGACCGGCGAACCCGTGAACCGGCCCGTCGTCGCCGCGATCGTCGAAGCCGTGGGGCCCGCCGTGAGGGTCCAGACCGGCGGCGGCGTGCGTTCCCTCGACGACGCGGCGGACCTGATCGCGCGGGGCGTGGCCCGCGTCGTGATCGGGACCGCCGCGGTCCAGAACCCGGCGCTGGTCGCCGAAGCCGCGCACCGGTGGCCCGGGCAGATCGCGGTAGGGGTGGACCACCGCGCCGGCAGGGTGCGCCTGCGCGGGTGGACCGAGGAGTCGGCCGTCGAGGTCGAGGCGCTTGTCCGCGACGCGGTGGGCGCCGGCGCCACCGCCGTGGTAGTGACAGACATCTCTCGCGACGGGCGCCTCGAAGGCCCGGACGTCGACGGCCTCAGCGCGCTCCTCGCGGCCACTGGGGCGCCGATCGTCGCGTCGGGTGGGGTGTCCGGCATCCACGACATCGAAGCCCTGGCGCGAGTGCGATGCGCCGGCCGCGCCCTCGCCGGAGTGATCGTCGGCAAGGCCATCTACGAAGGGCGCGTCGACCTCCGCCGTGCTCTCGAAGCGGTCTCGCTGCCATGAGGGTGGCGAGGTTATGAGGGCGGTGAGGGTCATCCCGTGCCTCGACGTCGACGCCGGCCGCGTCGTCAAAGGGGTCAACTTCGCCAACCTCCGCGACGCCGGCGACCCCGTGGAGCTCGCAGCGCGCTACGACACCGAGGGGGCCGACGAGCTCGTCTTCTACGACATCACCGCGTCGGCGGAGGCCCGCGACACGATGGTCGACGTCGTAGCGCGCACCGCGGAACAGGTCTTCATACCGCTGACCGTCGGGGGCGGGGTCCGGTCACTGGAGGACGCGCGCAGGCTCCTCCGGGTCGGTGCCGACAAGGTGAGCGTCAACAGCGCCGCCGTCGCCCGCCCCGAGCTCGTCGACGAGCTGTCGGACACGTTCGGCGCGCAGTGCGTCGTGGTCGGCATCGACGTGCGCCGGAGAACCGCCGGCTTCGAGGTGTTCACCCACGGTGGGCGCAACGCGACGGGCATCGACGCGCTCCGGTGGTCCGAGGAATGCGAGCGCCGCGGCGCCGGCGAGCTCGTCCTCAACTCGATGGACCGCGACGGCACGAGGAAGGGCTTCGACATAGAGCTCACGCGTTCGGTGGTCGACCTGGTCGGGATCCCGGTCGTGGCGAGTGGGGGGGTGGGAGTGCTCGCGCACCTGGTGGAGGGGGCGGTCGCCGGCGGGGCCGACGCCGTGCTCGCGGCCTCGATCTTCCATTTCGGGGAGGCGTCGGTCGCCGACGCGAAGCGCGCGATGCGTGACGCCGGCGTCGTCGTGAGGCCCGTCGCGGTCCGAGAGGATTAGCTTGGTTGCCGATGACCGACTCGTCGAAGCAGGCCGTGCAGATGCTCACCGACCGGGTGCTGGTCCAGATCCCCCGCGGTGAGGGCGAGCGAAAGTCGCGAGCGGGCATCCTGATCCCCGCGACAGCGCAGGTCGCCCGCCGTCTCGCGTGGGCGGAGGTGGTGGCCGCCGGCCCGCACGTCCGTTCGGTGCGGGCGGGTGACCAGGTACTTTTCAACCCGGAGGACAGGTACGAGGTCGAGGTGCAGGGCGAGGACTATCTCATCCTTCGTGAGCGTGACCTCCACGCGGTCGCTTCCGAGCGGGTTGATGACGGAACGGGTCTCTATCTGTAAACAACAGGTCACGATTCCCTGAAATTGCCCTGAAAAAGGCCCTCCACCCATTGCGCACCTTCCCTCTCAGGTTGTACACAGAGAGTGGCCTGATTGGAAGCGCAGTGCCGCGCCTGAGTGTCCCGGAGATGCCGTGCCTGCGACCGTGTCCCCGATCGTCAACGACCCGAAGAGGCTCGCTGCGGTACGCCGCATCGTGCCGCTGTACCGGCCTCCGAGTACCACCTTCGACAGGCTGACCAGGCTTGCCGCCGAGCTGCTCGAGGCGCCGGTCGCGCTGCTCACGCTCGTCGAGCCCGACCGGCAGTTCTTCGTGAGCTCCTATGGCCTTCCCGACGACATCGCCCAGGCACGCCAGACCCCGATCGAGTACTCGATCTGCCAGCACGTCGTCACCGGCGGCATGCCGCTGATCGTTCCCGACGCCGCCCTGGATCTCCGCCTCGACGGGAACCTCGCGGTCGTGGAGATGGGGGTGGCCTCCTACGCCGGGATACCTCTGAAGAGCCCCGACCACTTCGCGGTCGGCGCGCTCTGCGTCCTCGACTTCATCCCGCGTGACTGGACCGACGACAAGCTCGCCGTGCTCGCCGACCTCGCAGCCATCGCGATGGACGAGCTGCGCCTAAGCGTCCTCGACCGGCAGGTGACCTTCGAAAGAGAGTGGCGCGCGACCTGAGGAGACTCGCAGGATCGCCTGAGTAATGGCACCCCGAGCCTCTTTGAGGCCTCCTACGATGGGGGCATGCCGGTAGCAGCCCCGATCGAAGCGACCCCAGACCAGCTGGCCGCCGTCAAGTACAACGACGACGGCCTCGTCGCCGCGATCGTCCAGGACCACGCCTCCGGCGAGGTGCTCATGATGGGGTGGATGAACTCCGGCACCCTCGCGGAGACTTTCGAATCGGGCCGGACCGTCTTCTGGTCGCGCAGCCGGCAGGAGCGCTGGCGCAAGGGCGACACCAGCGGCGACCGCCAGTGGGTGCGCGCCGCGTACTACGACTGCGACGGCGACGCTCTGCTGTTCGTCGTCGAGCAGGAGGGCGCCGGCGCGTGCCATACCGGCGAGCGCAGCTGCTTCTACCGGTCCTTCGGCTCGGCCGCGCCCGGCTCCGCCGAGGGGGACCCCGCCGGCGCCGGCTGAGCGGTGAACGGCCTTTCGCGCGACGAGTTCGCCTCGCTGGCTCGCGACTTCACGGTCGTCCCGGTCTGGCGCGAGCTGCTGGCGGACCTGACCACACCCGTCGCCGCGTTCGCCCGGGTGGCCGGCGGCCCGGGGGCCGGCCGGGCCTTCCTGCTCGAGTCGGTGGAGCACGCCGGGCGGTGGGGGAGGTGGTCGTTCGTCGGGCGCCGGCCGTTGGCGACGTTGATCGCCCGCGGTGGCCGGATCGGCGTCGAAGGCAGCCTGCCCCGATCGGTCCCGCTCGACCAGGGCGTCCTGCGCGCCCTCGAGGCGCTGCTGCGCGAATGCCGCTCGCCGGTGATCGAGGGGTTGCCGCCCCTCCACGGCGGCGTCGTCGGCTACCTCGGCTACGACGTCGTGCGCGAGGTCGAGCACCTGCCCGACCCGCCGCCCGACGAGTCGGGCTTCCCGGACGCGATCCTCTCGGTCGTCGGGCAGGTCGCCGCGTACGACTACTGGCGCCAACGGGTCACCCTGGTTGACGCCGTCCCGATCCCCGAGGCCGCGCGCGACGACCGGGCGGCGTGTGACGCGCTGTACGACGAGGCGGTGGCCCGCCTCGACGCGTTCGCATCCGAGGGAGCCCGTCCTGCCGACGAGCCCCTCGTCGTGCCCCCCGAGCGCGACGACGAGCTGCCGGAGTACCGCCGGCGCACCTCGGCGGAGATGTTCACCAAGTCCGTCGAGGTCGCCAAGGAGCACATACTCGCCGGCGACATCTTCCAGGTCGTCCTCTCGCAGCGCTTCGAGCTCGACCTCGGCGCCGACCCATTCGACCTGTACCGGTCGTTGCGCCAGGTCAACCCCAGCCCGTACATGTACTTCCTGCGTCACCCGGAGCTGTGCGTCGTCGGCTCGTCGCCGGAGCCGATGGTGCAGCTCCTGTCCGGCAAGGTCATCTCCCGCCCGATCGCAGGCACCCGCCGGCGGGGCCGCACCGACGAGCACGACCGCAAGATGGCAGCCGAGCTGACCGAGCACCCGAAAGAACGAGCGGAGCACGTGATGCTCGTCGACCTCGCTCGCAACGACGTCGGCCGTGTCGTCCGGTACGGCTCCGAGCACGTCGACGAGCTCATGACGCTCGAGCGCTACAGCCACGTGATGCACCTCACGTCGCAGGTGTCCGGCAGCCTTCGCGAGGGTCTGGGGCCCATCGACGTCCTGCGAGCGACACTCCCCGCGGGCACCGTCTCCGGGGCTCCGAAGGTCCGGGCGATGGAGATCATCGACGAGCTCGAACCGGTGAAGCGCGGCCCCTACGCCGGCGTGATCGGTTACTTCGACTTCTCTGGCAACCTCGACACCGCGATCACCATCCGCACCATGCTGATCTCCCCCGACGGCACCGCCAGCGTCCAGGCCGGCGCCGGGATCGTCGCGGACAGCGACCCGGCCGACGAGGACCTCGAGTGCCGCAACAAGGCCGCCGCGCTGCTGGCGGCGGTGCCCGGTGCGCGCCGCATCAGCGCGGCGAGAGCGGAGATGGCCGGTGCCTGAGCGTTACGCCGTCTGGCTCGACCGTGACGTGGTGGAGGTCGTGGGCGAGGAGTCGGGACCGTACCTGCAGGGCCAGCTCAGCCAGGACGTGATGGCCGTCGCCGACGGTGCGAGCGCGTGGTCGTGGGTTCTCTCACCGCAGGGAAAGGTGGACGCGCTGGCGCGGGTCACCCGCCTGTCACCGGAGCGCTGGTTGCTCGACACCGACGGAGGATGGGGCGAGGCGCTGGTGGCGCGGCTCAACCGGTTCAAGCTGCGGACGAAGGTGACGCTCGAAGCCCGCGATTGGAAGGTGCTCGGTTTGCGTGGCGAAGTGATCCACGTGGATTCGATCGCCCGTGCGGATCCGGCGTGGCCGGGCGTCGAAGGAGTCGACCTGATCGGTGACGATCTCTCGGTGCCCGAGGGATGGCAGCTGATGGACGGCGATGCCCACGAGGCGGAGCGCATACGTCTCGGGATGCCGAAGATGGGTGCCGAGCTCGACGAGCGGACGATCCCGGGCGAGACCGGGCTGGTGCCGAGGACCGTGAGCTTCACCAAGGGCTGCTACACCGGCCAGGAACTGGTCGCCCGGGTCGACTCTCGCGGCGGCAACGTGCCACGCCGGTTGGCCCGGCTGTCGTCCGATGCGAAGTTGCATGCCGGCTCAGCGCTGGTCACCGCCGGCGGAGGCTCCGCGGGCGTCCTGACCAGCGCGGCCGAGACGCCCGCCGGCACCTGGGTCGCCCTCGGGTACGTCAAACGCGGCGTCGATGTCGAAGCGCCCCTGTCGGTCGACCCCGGAGGGGCGACCATGACCTTCGCGGGACTGGTCGGTTGAGACGCCGGCGGAGCGCGCCGCTCGTCCTCGCCCTAGCCGCAGTGTCCGTGCTCGTCGCCGGAGGCTGCGGCGGCGTCGAGAGCCTGTCTTTTGGAAAACCTCCTCCGGCCAAGGCAGGCGCCGGCAATCAAGGACCGGCGCTTCCGGGCAACCTCGACGCGGTCGGCCAGGCACACGTCGCGGGCGCGACCACGACGACCGTCCCGCCGATCGGGCCCGGCAAAGCGAGCATCCTCGGAACGGTGTTCGGTCCCAACGGGCCCATCGGCGGCGCAACGGTCGAGGCGGACCGGCTCGTGGGCAACCAGGTGGCCACTACCACCGTCACCTCCGCCGCCGACGGCAGCTTCGTCATCGGGTCGATCCTCGGCGGGCGCTACCGGGTGCGAGCCTGGCAGTCGCCGACGCTCGCGTTGACCGAACCGCAGATCTTCTTCCTCGGCGACGCCGAGACGCACCAGGTTCAGCTGCACCTCGACTCCTACACCGGACCCGACGTGGCGACGTCGGTCAACCCGGGCGTCGCTGTCGTAGGCCAGCCCGTCAACCTCGTCGTCGAGGTCACCAACCCGACCGTTGACCGAAACGGCATCGTCCGTAACCAACCCGTGGCCGGCCTGCAGGTGACCCTCGCCAGCGCGGGATGGACGGTCTACAGCGGCAACCCTCAGACAACCGGATCGAACGGACAGGCGCTGTTCCAGCTGAGCTGCTCGAGCGCCGGCGACAACCCGCTGAGCGTGGAGATCGGCTCGGGCGCGCCGCAGCCGGTGTCCGTCCCCAGCTGTGTGGAGCCGACGACGACGACGCAGTGCACCCCCACCGGCAGCGGCAGCGGCGGCACGGGCGGATCCCCCGGCGTCACCACTACGACCACGCAACCCAACGGGGGCTGTTGAGGTGGCCGGGTAGGCTCGAACAGCCGTGGCCACCTACCTGGACCGAATCATCGCCTCGCACCGCGCCACCGCGGCCGACGACACGCGCGACGCCGTGGGGCTCGAGGCGGCGGCACGCTCGGCAGGTGCAGCACGTGGTTTCGAGTCGGCGCTTCGAGCTGGAGATCGCTTGGCCGTCATCGCGGAGGTGAAGCGCGCCAGCCCGAGCAAGGGACCGCTCAACCCCGGACTCGATCCCGCGGCGATCGCGCGGGCGTACGAGCGAGGTGGCGCCACGGCGCTGTCCGTTTTGACCGACACGGACTTCTTCGAAGGGTCGGAGGGCGACCTGCGTTCCGCGCGCGACGCGACCCTCTTGCCGGTCCTGCGCAAGGATTTCACCGTCAGCGCCCACGACGTCCTCGACGCGCGTGTCATGGGCGCCGACGCGATCCTGCTGATCGTCGCGGCGCTGTCCGACACTGAGCTGGCCGAGTTCCTCGGGCTCGCGCGATCGCTGGGTATGGACGCGCTCGTCGAGGTGCACGACGAGGCCGAGGCGTCCCGCGCGCTCTCCGCCGGCGCGACGTTGGTGGGCGTGAACCAGCGCGATCTGTTCACCTTCGAGGTGGACACCGGCCGGGCATCGCGTGTCGGCGCGTCGCTCCCGCGGGAAATATGCAGGGTCGCCGAATCGGGCATCCGCGGCCGCGACGACGTTGCGCGCCTCGCCGACGCCGGCTTCGACGCGGTGCTGGTCGGCGAGTCGCTCGTGCGCAGCGCCGACCCGGCGGCGGCCGTGGCCGACCTCGCCGGCGTGGCCCGCACCGCCGCCGGCGCCGCCCGGTCGCGCTGATGTTCGTCAAGGTCTGCGGGACCACATCGGAGGAGGACGCGCTCCTCGCGGTGGCGATGGGCGCCGACGCCGTCGGCTTCGTGTTCGCGCCTTCGCCCCGGCAGGTCGCGCCCCAGCACGTCGCCGACATCGTCAAGCGCCTGCCTCCCGAGATCATCGCCGTCGGTGTCTTCCGCGACGAGTCCCCGCAACGGGTTCTCGCGATCACGCAGATAGCCGGGTTGAAGGCGGTCCAGCTGCACGGCCACGAGGGACCAGAGGACTCCACCTGGCTGAGCACCCGCGTCCCGATGGTGATCCAGGCGTTCCCTGCGGCTGATCCCCGGGTGCGCAAGGCCGCCAACTACGGCGCCGGCGTCGTGCTGCTCGACGCGCCCAACCCCGGTTCGGGTGAGGTGTTCGACTGGTCGCTGGCGGCCGAGGTACCTCCCGGCCCGCTGCTCATGATCGCCGGCGGCCTCCACCCGGGAAACGTGTCGGCCGCCATCGCGCGCACCAAGCCGTGGGGCGTGGACGTCGTCACGGGTGTTGAACGCGAGCCGGGCAAGAAAGACCCGATCAAGCTGCGCGAATTCATAGCCGCGGCTCGGGCGGCGGCGGAGGAGATCGAACGCGAGCACGGGCCGATGCCCGCCCGCGCAGGCGCCGGCGGCGCCGGCTCCCCGGGCGAGGACGCGCCCGACAGCGCCCCCTACGACTGGCAGGAGGACGCTTGAGCGCTGTCCGGATGGGCGAGCCGGGACGGGGTGGACGCTTCGGGGATTTCGGGGGCCGGTACGTGCCGGAGTCGTTGGTGCCGGCGTGCCAGGAGTTGGAGGCGGCGTTTCGCACGGCTTGGGCCAGCGAGAGTTTCCGCCGGCGCTACGAGGCGCTTCTGCGCGACTACGCCGGCCGGCCGACACCGGTGACCGAATGCCGCCGGCTCTCCGAGGACCTCGGCGTGCGGGTTCTGCTCAAGCGGGAGGACCTGACCCACACCGGCTCGCACAAGATCAACAACGTGCTCGGCCAGGGACTCCTCACCCTCGAAATGGGCAAGGCGCGGATGGTCGCAGAGACCGGCGCCGGCCAGCACGGCGTGGCGTCGGCGACGGCGGCGGCCCTGTTCGGCCTGGAATGCGTCGTCTACATGGGAGAGGTCGACACCGAACGCCAGGCGCTCAACGTCTTTCGCATGGAGTTGCTCGGCGCCGAGGTGCGCCCCGTGCGCTCCGGCAGCCGGACCCTCAAGGACGCGGTCAACGAGGCCCTGCGCGACTGGGTCGCCACCGTCGAGACGACCCACTACTGCCTCGGATCGGTGATGGGCCCGCATCCCTATCCCTGGATGGTCCGCGAGTTCCAGCGGGTCGTGGGCGACGAGGCGCGCTCGCAGTGCCGGGAGCTGCTCGGCGGCGCCGACCCCGACCTGGTCGTCGCTTGCGTGGGCGGAGGGTCGAACGCGGCGGGGACGTTCGCCGGGTTCGTCGAGACCGGCGCCCGCCTGGTCGGGGTGGAAGCCGCCGGCGGCTCCGCGATCGGGCACGGCGTCCCCGGCATCCTCCACGGGATGCACTCCTACATCCTGCAGGACGAGTGGGGCCAGATCCTCGAGGCCGAATCGATCTCCGCCGGCCTGGACTACCCGGGCATCGGCCCCGAGCACGCCTACCTGGCGGCGACCGGCCGGGCGACCTACGAGTCAGCGGCTGACCATGAGGTCCTCGATGCCCTCCAGCTCCTGTCGAGGACCGAGGGGATCATCCCGGCCCTCGAGCCCGCCCACGCGCTCGCCTGGCTGGCCCGCGCCGCCCGCTCGGGCGACGTCCCCGCCGGCTCGACGGTCCTGGTCACCCTGTCCGGACGCGGCGACAAGGACGCCGAGCAAGTGATGAAGGTCCTGCGTTGAACATGCCGGACCCGCCGGCGGACCCGCCGGCCGGCGTGCCCGTCGAGTCCACCCTGCGCGCCGCGGTGGCGGCCGGCCGCAAGCTCCTGATCACCTACGTCACCGGCGGGTTCGACCGCGAGTGGACCCTGTCGCTCGAGGCGATGGTGGCCGCCGGCGCCGACCTCGTGGAGATCGGCATCCCCTTCTCCGACCCCGTGATGGACGGTCCCACCATCCAGGAAGCATCGGTGCGGGCCCTCGCCGGCGGCGCCACCCCGGCCTCGATCCTCGACCAGATAGCGGCCGTCGACGCCGGCGTGCCGCTGGTCGCCATGACCTACTACAACATCGTCTACCGGGCCGGCCACCGGCGCTTCGCCCGGATGCTCGCCGGCGCCGGCGTGCGCGGTGCGATCCTGCCCGACGTGCCCTTGGAGGAGTCCTCGGAGTGGGAGCAGGAGGCATTGGCCGCCGGCGTGGAGACTGCCCTGCTCGCCGCGCCGGTCACCCCCGACGACCGCCTCGCGGCGATCTGCGCCCGGTCGCACGGGTTCGTCTACGGGGTGAACCTCATGGGCGTGACAGGGGAGCGCGACACGCTGGCCGGTTCCGCCTCCGTCCTCGCCCGCCGGCTGAAGGCGCTCACCGACAAGCCGGTCGTGATGGGCTTCGGAATCTCCACCCCCGAGCAGGCGGCGGCCGCCGCCGCCGGCGCCGACGGGGTGGTCGTGGCGTCGGCCCTCATGCGGATGCTGCTGGACGGCAAGGGGCCTGGGGCGGTGGGCGAGGCAGTGGCGAAGTTCCGCTCCGCTCTCGACGCCGGCTGACGCGGCTTCGGGCGGGGCGCCTCGGGCCCGGGTGCGCCGACGCGGGCGCCGGCGCGGGGCGCCTCCGGCCCGGGTGCGCCTGCTCTTGCTCTCCATCCCGCCCATCCCGCTTTTTGAGGGACAACCACGTTTTGGGGGACACAGCTGTCATCTCTCGACGGATCCGTCCCGCAAAAATCGCTCGTCCCGTGGAACGTAGCATGAAATATAATGAAACGTCATGGACCACCGGGTCACCGACTTGCTCCGCCGCCAATACGGCGTCATCTCGCGCCGCGACGCGCGGGCTCTCGGGATGACCGAAGCCAAGATCAGGACCCAGCTGCGAACGGGCGCGTGGATCGAGGTCAGCCCTGGTGTGTACCGGCATTCCGCGAGCCCACAAACGCCAGAGCAGGCGATCATGGCCTCGGTCCTTGCCGCCGGTCCGTGCGCGGTTGCCTCCCATCAGGCGGCGGCGTACATGTGGGGTCTGCTCGACTGGGGCGAGGCCGGGCAACGGGCGTCGGTTGGAGTTCCGAGCCCTGCCCGGCCGCGCAGCTACGGGTTCGACGTTCATCGCAGCAGCGATCTCGATCCAGCGCGGGTGAAGGTGTGGAAGGGCATCCCGTGTACCGACCCGCTGCGAACCTTCGTGGACCTGGCCGCCACCGTTCGCGACCTCCAGGTTCTAGACAAGGCTCTGGATCGAGGTCTCGCCAGTCGTCTGATCACCATCGCCGGCTTGCGGGCAGAGATAGGTCGCCGGTCCCGCCAGGGTCGCAACGGGGTCGGCCGGCTTCGAGGGCGCCTCATCGAGCGTGGCTACCTCGGGGGACCCACTCCGAGTGTGCTGGAAAGCCGGGCCATCGAGTTCCTCCGCCGGTACCGCCTGCCACTTGTATCCCGTGAGCTCAAGACCGGCCCGGACGGCGAGTTCCGCATCGACTTCGTGCTGGGGGACACGGACACGCCGACAAGCGCCGCCGCACCGGCCACAGCCGCCGCACCGGCCACAGTCGCCACGCCCGCCGCCACCCCCTCCGTCACCAACATCGCCTGGGAAGTCGACGGCTACGTCTGGCACTTCACTCCCGAACACAAGGCGCGCGACGACGAACGGCGCAACACCCTCCACCTGCAAGGCTGGGATCTCTACGTGACGGACTGGCGGGCGCTCACCACCAAGCCGGCATCTGTGGCCGCGACGTTGCGTGCCGCGCTCAGCCGCCGGCGGCGAGCTCCAGCACGACCTTGACGTCGTTGGGCTGGCGTGTGTACGCGTCGCGCCACGATTCCAACGGCACCGACCGCGTGATCAGCTTCCCCAGCCAATCCTTGTCGGCGTCCGCGAGGGCCTGAGCCCCCGCCTCGTAGTGGCGCCGGTTGGCGTTGACCGATCCGAACACGACGTCGTTCTCGAGGACCATCCGGCGGTTGAGCATGCCCACGTCCACCGACAGTTCGCGCCCGCCGGACGAGACGCCGGTCAGGCACACCACTCCGTTACTGCCGGCGGCATCCATCACGTCGAAGATGAGCTGCCCCACGCCAGTGCACTCGATGGCGACGTCGGGCGAGATGCCGACGTCGGCGACGTTACCGCTGTGGTAGTGCGCGCCGAGCTTCTCGACCAACGTGGGCTTCAAGCCCTCGGTCACCTGGTCGAGCACGTGGACCTCCAACCCGCGCTGAACACCGAGCAACGCCGCCAGCAGCCCGATCGGCCCGGCGCCTGTTACGAGCACCGACTTCGGCTCCCACTCCGCTCTCGCACCGATGCGCGAGATGTGGTCCCACGCCTTGGCCACAACCGTCGTCGGTTCCAGCAGCACGCCGAGGTTGCCCAGCGACGGGTCGATCTTCACCAGGAAGTCGGGTGTGATCCTGTAGTGCTCGCGCGCGTAACCGTGGTGCTGCTTGATTCCCCACTCGACATAGTCGCCGGACCGGCACATGTCCCACTCGCCGACGGCGCAGTTGGAGCAGTGGTTGCAGGGCCGCCTCACGATCGCGACAACAAGATCACCGGCCGCGAACTCGCCGCCGGAAGGTGCCGACACGACCTCGCCCAGCGACTCGTGACCTATCGCGAGACGCTCCTCGCCGGGAGGAGCCCAACCGTATTCACCCGCGATGATCTCGAGGTCCGTGCCGCACACACCGACCGCCCGCGTCTTGACCAGCACTTCCCCGTCGGATTCCGGCGGATCCGGTAACTCGGTGAGGTCGACGGTGCCGGATTTGAGGGGGAGGACGGTGACTGCTCTCATGGTGGCAAGCTAGTCACTGTGGAGCTCGAGTTCGTCCAGGCCGGCCGCCTACTTGTCGCCAACCCGCTCTTGCCGGACCAGAACTTCGACCGTACCGTCGTGTTCCTCATCGCATACAACGACGACGACGGTGCTATCGGCGTCGTCCTCAACAGGCCGAGCGAGACGACCGTCGCCGCGCCTCTTCCCCGGTGGGTGCACATGGCCGCGTCGCCGGCGGTCATCTTCGTCGGCGGACCCGTGCAGCACGACGCCGTCATATGCCTCGCGCGCTCGCACGGTCATCCCGCCGGCGCTGCACCCCCCGGCGAGTGGAAGCCTGTCACCTCCGACATCGGAACACTCGACCTCGACATGGATCCCGATGTGTTGCAGAGCTCGCTGAGCGAGGTTCGCCTGTTCGCGGGTTACGCGGGCTGGGCGTCGGGGCAACTCGAGGCAGAGATCGCTGCGGGGGCCTGGTGGGTCGTCGACGCGGAGCCCGAAGACGCGTTCTGCGACGATCCCGAACAGCTCTGGAAGTCGGTGCTCCGCCGCCAGCCCGGATCGCTTGCTCTGGTCGCCTCCTATCCCGACGACCCCGCGCTCAACTAAGGCTGAAGAGGCCCGCAGTCAGCTCTAGCTACGCGGACCCCGGATCGCCGCGCGCCGCCTGCCTCTCTCGGACTGGTCGAGAACCACTTTGCGCAACCGGACCGCCGACGGGGTCACTTCGACGCACTCGTCCTCGCGGATGAACTCCAGTGCCTGCTCCAACGACAGGCTCAACGCCGGCACCAGCCTCACCGTCTCGTCGGCCGCGGCGGCGCGCATGTTGGTGAGCTTCTTCTCCTTCGTCGGGTTGACGTCCATGTCCTCCGACCGCGCGTTCTCGCCGACGATCATCCCTTCGTAGACGTCGATGCCCGGTCCGACGAACAACGCCCCGCGCTCCTGCAGGTTGGTCAGCGCGTAGGCGGTGGTCTGGCCGAGCCGGTCCGCGACCATCGACCCGTTCGGCCGGGTGCGCAGTTCCCCGTGCCACGGCTCGTACCCGTCGAACACGTGGTGAAGCTGCCCGGTCCCGCGGGTCTCGGTGAGGAACTCGGTCCGGAAGCCGATCAGCCCACGGGACGGAACCAGCCAGTCCATGCGGCACCAACCCGTGGTGCCGTGGTTGGCCATCGACTCCATCCGGCCCTTGCGCAATGACAGCAGCTGCGTCACCACACCCATGAAGTCCTCGGGCACGTCCACCGAAACGCGCTCCATCGGCTCGTGCAGCTTGCCGTCGATCTCCTTGGTGAGCACCTGCGGCTTGCCGACCGTCAGCTCGAAACCCTCGCGGCGCATCAGCTCGACCAGCACCGCCAGGGCCAGTTCGCCGCGGCCTTGAACCTCCCACGTGTCGGGCCGCTCGGTGGGAAGGACCCTGATGCTCACGTTGCCGACCAGCTCCGCGTCGAGGCGGTTCTTGATCAACCGCGCGGTGAGCTTCGTGCCCGGATGAGCGCCGCCGACGGCGCGCCCAGCCAGCGGCGAGGTGTTGACACCGATCGTCATCGAGATGCTCGGATCGTCGATCGTTATGACAGGCAGCTGCCTCGGGTCGTCCGCGTCGGCGAGCGTGTCGCCGATCATGATCTCGGGGATGCCAGCGACGGCGATGATGTCGCCGGGGCCGGCGCCTTCGGGTGGCGCGTCCACCCGGTCGAGAGCCTCTGTCACGTACAGCTCGGACAGGCGCACCCGTTCGATGGAACCGTCGTGGCGGCACCACGCGACCGACTGGCCCTTCTTCACCCAGCCGTTCCAGATGCGGCACAGCGCGAGCCGCCCGACATAGGGGGAGGCGTCGAGGTTGGTGACGAGAGCCTGGAACGGGTGGCCCTCCTCGTAGGTGGGCGCCGGGATGGTCTCGACCAGCAGGTCGAGCAAGACCTTCAGATCCGGCGTGTCCTCGACGCCGGCGGGATCGAGCGCAGCCTTGCCGGCGCGCGCGTTGCAGTAGACGATCGGGAACTCGATCTGATGCTCGTCGGCACCGAGGTCGATGAACAGCTCGTAGACCGCGTCGATCACTTCGGTTGGGCGCGCGTCTGGGCGGTCGATCTTGTTGATGACGCAGATGACGGGCAGGCGCGCTTCGAGGGTCTTGCGGAGGACGAACCTGGTCTGCGGCAGCGGGCCCTCGCTCGCGTCGACGAGGAGCAGCACCCCGTCGACCATCGTCAGCCCGCGCTCGACCTCGCCGCCGAAGTCGGCGTGCCCGGGGGTGTCGACGATGTTGATCGTGAGGTCGCCGTACTGCACGGCGGTGTTCTTGGCGAGGATGGTGATGCCCTTCTCCCGCTCGAGGTCCATCGAGTCCATGACCCGATCGGCGACCTCCTGGTTGGCCCGGAACGCCCCGGACTGGCGGAGCATGGCGTCGACGAGCGTCGTCTTGCCATGGTCAACGTGCGCCACGATGGCGACGTTGCGGAGATCGGCGCGTTGCATGAGGACTTCCTAGGGGGGAGAAAAGAGCGGCCGGTGCGCTGCTCGAGACCGGCTTTCCAGGGTACCCGAGGACCGGCTCAACGACCCCTTCGGTGCTCCTCCATGCGCTTCCTAATCAACTCCCGCCGGGCTTGCAGGTCGCGGTACGTCATACGCTCGACCTCGGAGCTGACACCGAGTTGCGCCCGCATTCCGTCGAGGTCGATGGCCTGCTGGCGCGGGTCGACGCCGACTTCCGCCGCGATGCGCTCGCCATAACGCTCGGTGAAGTACATGGCGATCTGGGTGACTTCGGAGAAGAGGTCCACGTCGGGCGCCAGTGTTGCCAGCGCGCCGTCGATGAACAGGAGGTCCTTCACGTAGAGCATGAGGACCTTCGGGAAGCGGGCCCCGTAGCCGAGCAGCTTCTTGATCATCTCCCGGATCTCGGCGAGCAGCTCGTCTGGAGTCATCTGGGTCGGGTCTTTTACCGGCTGATCGAGCCCAAGGTCGATGATCACCGAGTCGAGGTCGGTGTCCGGCGGGAGGGCGCCGAGGTCGCGCAGGGCGGCGAGCTGCATCTTGGTGTCGTTGATAGTGCCGCCCATCAACATCCGGAGGAACGCCAGCCGGCGCTGTTCGTCGAGGCGCCCGGTTATGCCGTAGTCCAGCAACGCGATCGTCCCGTCCTTGCGGACGAACAGGTTCCCTCCGTGGAGGTCGCCGTGGAAGACGCCGAACAGAGTGGCGCCCTCGAGGAACTGGATCATCAGCGCCCGGACCACCGCCTCGGTGTCGATCCCGGCGGCCTTCATCCCCTCGACGTCGTCGAAGGAGAACCCGTCGAGGCGCTCCATCACCAGCACCCTCGGCGTTACGAGCGTCGGGTGAGGCCGTGGGACCACGACCGACCTCTGATCGGTGGACGCGAGGACGTGGGCGACGTCGAGCATGTTGTCCGCCTCGAGGCGGAAATCGAGCTCCTCGACGATCGTCTCCGCGAACAGCTCCACCAGCGCCGGCGGGTTCGCCAACGCCGTGACGGGGATCCGCCCGATGAGGAACGGCGCTATCCAGCTCATCGCGGCGAGGTCGGTCCGGACGGTCTCGTTGACGGTCGGCCGCTGCACCTTCACGACGACTTCCTCGCCGGTGCGGAGCTTGGCGGCGTGAACCTGCGCTATGGAGGCGGCGGCGATGGGTTTGCGGTCGAACCACTCGAACACGTCTTCGAGCGGCGAGCGCAGATCGTGCTCCACGACCTCTCGCACGACTTCGAACGTCTCGGCTGGAACCTTGTCACGCAGCAGGCGGAACTCGTTCACCAACTCGGCGGGGAAGAGGCCCTCGCCCGACGAGAGAATCTGGCCGAGCTTGATGTAGGTCGGCCCGAGCGCCTGGAAGGCTGTGCGCAACCGCAGGGACAGGCCCGCCCTCGACAGCTCCGGCCGGCCCAGCTTTCGAGCCTTGCGCCGGTCGAGGAAGTACCAGCCCCCCAGCGCCGCGCCCAGCTTCGCCCCGACCTTCACGACCCTTGCGCCGGGTGGGAGCATGCGCCGGCGCAGAAGCTGCGGCACCTGGGCCGCCGTCCGCTCACGGAGCGCGTCGCACCCCGACCGCCATGCGAGGTTGTCGAGGTCGATCAGCCACGGAGGCGTGGAGCTGAAGCCTCCTACGCTGAGGTCGGCGGGGGGAGCCGGCGTCATCTCTCCCGACGCTAGTGGTGGCGTCCCGGGACGCGACATTCGACTGGCCGCCTCGCCGTCACAGCTAGCATTCGGCCATGTCTCTCAACGCCGGCGAGAAGGCTCCGTCTTTCAACCTGCTCGACCAGTCCGGGACGAAGGTGATGCTCTCGGACTTCAAGGGCCGCAAGGTGTTGGTCTACTTCTACCCCAAGGCCGACACGCCGGGCTGCACCGCCCAGGCGTGCGGTCTGCGCGACATCCTCGGTGACATCGGCGGTGCGGCGGTCGTCGGCATCAGCCCCGACCCACCCGCAAAGCAGCAGAAGTTCGACGACAAGTACGGTCTCGGCTTCCCGCTTCTCGCCGACGAGGACCACTCGGTCGCGGAGGCCTACGGAGTGTGGACCGAGAAGTCGATGTACGGCAAGAAGTACATGGGAATCCTGCGCTCGGCTTTCCTGATCGACGAGAAAGGGAAGCTCGAGGAGGTCTGGTACAAGATCTCTCCGGCGGACACCCCGAAGAACCTGCTCGCCGCGCTCGCGGGGTAGCAGCCCTGGGCGTCAGCTGGCGGGACCCATGACGAGGGTCCCGTTGTGGCCTCCGAACCCGAAGGAGTTGGAGAGTGCCGGCGCCGGCGCCCACACGCGGCCCTCGCCGGTCACGATGTCGATCGGGATCTCCGGGTCCTGCTCGGTCAGCCCGGCAGTCGGGGGGATGAAGCCCCGCTCGATCGTCAATGCCAGCGCCACCGCCTCCAACGACCCGGCCGCCCCCAGCGAATGTCCCGTGATCCCCTTGATCGAGGTGACCGCCGGCCCGGGGGAACCGAACACCTTGACGATCGCCTGAGATTCTGCGAGGTCGTTGGCAGGGGTCGAGGTGCCGTGCGCGTTCACGTGCGTCACCTCGGCCGCACCCACGCCGGCGTCGAGCAGCGCGAGCTCCATGCAAGCGACCGCACCGGTTCCTCCCGGCGCGGGGGCGGTGATGTGGTGCGCGTCGGCCGAGCTGGCCGCGCCGAGGATCTCCGCGTAGATCTTGGCCCCACGCTCGACCGCGCGGTCGTAGTCCTCCAGGACGAGGATCGCGCCGCCCTCACCCATGACGAACCCGTCGCGCTTCGCGTCGAAGGGCATGGATACCCCGCTCGTCGACAGGGCCGTCATGTTCGAGAAGCCGGCAATGCTCGTCTCTGTCATCGCGGCCTCGGCGGAACCGGCGATCACGACGTCGCAGCGGCCGGTGGCCACGAGGCGAGCGCCGTTGCTGACTGAGTGGGTGCCCGCTGCGCAGGCGGTGACGGTCGCCTCGCACGGGCCGCGAAAGCCGTAGCGCATCGAGATGTCGGCAGCCCCGCGGTTTCCCATCATCATCGGCACCAGGAAGGGGCTCACGCGCCGTGGCCCGCGTTCGAGCCGGACAATGATCTGCTCCTCGAGGGTCTCGATGCCGCCCACCCCGGTGCCGACGATCACCCCGATCCTGTCGGGATCCGCCCCGATCGCCGAGACTCCGCCGGCGTCGGATATGGCTTCCTCCGCGGCGACGGCCGCGAACTGCGTGAAGCGGTCCACCCTGCGTATGTCCTTGGGGCCGTAGACCGACGTCGCGTCGAAGTCGACGATCCTGCGGGGGCCGTCGGGCGCCGGCCCGAGGAGCCCCTGCCAGTACGCGTCGCGCCCGACACCGCACGACGACACGACGCCGAGGCCTGTTACGGCGATCCTGCGGCCCTGGACCGCCCCACTGCCGTCAGGAGAAGGGTGGACGGCCAGCATCAGAGCTTGGCGCTGACGAGGTCGAAGGCCTGCCCAACGGTCTGGACGCCTTCGAGCTCTGACTCCTCGACGGTGATCCCGAACTGCTCCTCGAGCGCCATCACCAGCTCCACCAGGTCGAGGCTGTCGGCGTCGAGGTCGTCCGCGAAGCTCGCCTCTGGCTTGACCTTGTCTTCGGGGACCTGGAGAACTTCAACGGCGCACTGCTTGAACTTGTCGAACGCTTCGGCGTTGTCCACGGTTACCTCCGGTGATGGGCTTACAGGGTTTGAGAGATGGGTGATGCTGCGAGGGTCGAGGGCGAATGTAGCGGGCGACTAGGGCTTTCCCCACCGCCAGACGGCGGATGCCCAGGTCATGCCTGCGCCGAACCCGGCCAGCAGGACGAGGTCGCCGTCGTTGAGTCTTCCCGACTCGACGGCGTCTATGAGAGCCAGGGGTATCGACGCCGAGCTCGTGTTACCGGTCTTGTCGATGACCGACGCGACCCGATCGGGTGGGATCCCGAGCCTCGACGCCGCGGCGTCCATGATCCGGATGTTCGCCTGGTGCGGGACGAATAGGGCGATGTCGCCGGCGGTGACCTTCGCGCGCTCCATCGACGCCGTCGCCGAGTCGACGGTCGCACGGACCGCCTTGCGGAACACCTCCTGGCCGTGCATCACCATTCCCGACCCGTGGTCCGCGTAGAGGAGCCGGACCAGATTCCCGTCGACACCGAGATCCCATCCGAGCAGCGAGCTGTCGCCGGCGGTGGCTTCGAGCACCACGGCGCCCGCCCCGTCGCCGAAGAGGAATGCGTTGGTGCGGTCCTCCCAGTTGGTCGCACGGGTGAGGGTTTCGGCGCCGATGAGCAGGACGCGCTCCATGCCGATCGCCACCATGCCGGCCGCGGTTACCAACCCGTAGGTGAACCCGGCGCACGCCGCGTTGACGTCCATGGCGCCACCGGCGATGCCTAGCGCGGCCGATGCGGCGGAGGAGCTCGCGGGGATCAGCTGGTCCGGCGTCGTCGTGCAGAGGATGAGCAGCCCGATCTCGGCGCCTGTGACACCTGCGGACTTCATCGCCTCGCGACCGGCAGCGACTGCGAGGGACGCGGTGGTGCCCAGCCCGTCTTCGGGATGGTGGGGTGGCTGCACGGCGACGAATGGCCCGGTGGCGGCCCGCCTGGTGTGGATCCCGCTCCGTTCGACGATCCACTCGTCGCTCGTCTCGAACAGGGTCATGATGTCCTGGTTCGTGACGACTCGATCCGGCAGGGCGGTCCCCCAACCGGTGATCGCGGCGCCGCTCATGACGCGTGCAACCATGCGATGGGCTGGCCGGTCTGCACCCTTTCGCCGGGATGGGCAAGCGTCCCCTCCAGGCGCCCGGCGAACGGCGAGCGAACCTCGACTCCCGACACCATCCCGAGCAGAGTGCCGACTTGGATGCCGCTGCCGGGGGAGAGGTCGGTCTCGCTCGCCGGCTCGAATACCCCGGGGCCGGGGCTGATCACGACTCGTTCGGATACGTACAAGTGCTCTCCTTGGTGGCCGGTGGCGAAGGCGTGCATGGCGGCGCTGCCCGAGACGGCCTCGACGAGCCGGTCGAGATCTGCAGGGTCCGACACAGTCAGGACGGTGGCGCTCGGGATCGTCCGACGGATCATCACGGCCAGCGAATCGCCGGCCCCGAGCTCGACGAAGAGGCGCTCCGTGTCGGCTCCGCGCTCCGCGAGCCCCCCGAGCCGGAGAACGCTTTGCTGCCAGCGGACCGGGTTGCAGAGCTGGGCGGACAGCAGCCGAGGCCACTCGGCGCCTGCCTCGTGGTTGCGCCCGTCGACGTTCGCGATGACAGGTATGTCGCTGTCGTGGAAGGTCGCCGAGGACAACGCCTTGCGAAGATGGCCCCTCGCCATCTCCATGCAAGGGGTGTGAAAAGCGCCGGCGGCGTCCACTGGCGTCACCTTGCGGGCGCCCATGCCCACGGCGATCGCCCCCGCGAGCGCTACCAGGTCGGGTTCGCCGGCGATGACGGACTCGTCGGGGCCGTTGTAGTTCGCCAGCCACACGTCGCCGTCAGCAAGCCGGCACGCGATGTCGACGGTGTCCGCGTCACAACCGCTCACCACCGCCATCACACCGCGCCGCGCTTCGGCGGCCTCCTGCATGGCCGCGCCACGCTCGGCAACCACCCGGATCGACTCCTCGAAACCGAGGATCCCGCTGGCGGCGAGGGCGGTGAACTCGCCGAGCGAGTGGCCCGCCACGCCGGTCGGCTCGATGCCGAGGCGCTCGACCGCGTCGAGGACCACGAGGCTGAAGATGAACGTCGCCAGGTGGGCGTTGCGGGTCTCGGCCAGCTCCTCGGCAGGCGCGTCCAGGAGCAGGTGGGCGAAGTCCTGTCCCGACACGGCGGAAGCGTCCTCGACGATCTCCCAGGAGGGATGGAACGTCCAAGGGGCACCCATCCCCGGCTGCTCGGCGCCCTGGCCGGGGAAGACGAACGCTGGCAACCTGGTCGGACCTCCTGGGGGACACGGGTGATCAGGGAGTCTGACCGCCGTGGCCCCCGATACGTAACAAGGACGCTCGGACCTCCTCCATAACCGTGGAGTGCCGACGAAGTAGCGGCTCTCGCGCACCGGTGAGGGTGTGCGACGATGGATGGTATGGAAGCGCCCACTTCGGACTCCGGCAGCGACTTCTCTGCCTCGGGGGTCGTCCTGATGAGAGGCCATCCCCATCACCCGCTGTTGCACCATCATGGGCTCGGCGAGCTGTCGGTTTCCTCAGGCCGGGTAAAGCTGCTGAGTTACCACAGCGACGAGGAGTTGGCGGAATCCCCCGCAGAACGGGTGACGCTCGGAACGTCGAGCACCCTGAAGGAGTTCGGCTCCATCCTGTTCGTGGACTTCGGCGACGAGTCAGTCCCACGTCACGAAACGCAGTGGGCTATCGACTTCGGAATGGTCGACGATGTTCAGCGCCTTCTGCACCCTGACGGCACGGTGAACCATGAGAAGCTTGTGGAGTACCAGGTCCTGCTCTCGGTGGAGGACATCGAGGCGGGGATCCGCTATCGCCAGCAATTCATCGACGCGGTAACGGCGCTAGGGGGACGCTACGAGGACGAGTCGACT